>NZ_JBFLAB010000020.1:0-76111 GCF_040742695.1 Microbulbifer discodermiae
AAGGCCGAGCTGCAGCGATTTATTCGTGTTCATAACCGCGATCTTGCCAAACCATTTAAATGGACAAAGAGCGCCGACACGGTACTGGCTTCAGTGCAGCGAGCCAAAAATGTGTTACCTAATTAACCGCATGGCCCACTAGTTTGACTACTCGCAGTTCCACCAAGCATGGCATTATATTGAGTGCAGCGAAATTCTGCCTGATGGTCTCTCCCCTCCACAATCGACTTGCATCTTCTGGAAGATCTGGCGCTATCTTTAGTACGATAGGTAACAGTTGGTAATAGGCGCCGCAAGTGATACCCTTGCCAATTCAGGAATCGCAGTAAGTAGAGGTTTGAGGCCAGACTCTCCAAATAGAGATTGTTTCGTGGCGATGACCGCTAACACTTTCAACAATTCCAATTGGCCAGCCGTTATAGCGCGGAACCGAAAAAGTGTCTTTGGTGTTGTTTTATCGGGTAGGTGCTGTCGCACGTGAATGGTGCACTAAACACAAGATTTGGCTTGAGAAACGGTTTCCTCAAAAAAACCGGCCAGCGAAAGCTGACCGGTTGTTTTCCTAAATAGCGGTTGCGATTTATTTGCTCACCAGACCGCGGCGGACCAACAGCGCTCGGGTGGATGGCTCCTGACCCCGGAAGTCGATATAGTCCTGCATCAGGTCCCGACTGTTGCCCATGGACAGGATGTGATCGCGGTAGTTGTCACCGTTTTTACGGTTCAGTCCACCGTGTTCTTTCAGGTAGGCAAAAGCATCGGCCGCAAACACTTCGGTCCACAGGTAGGCGTAGTAGCCGGAGGAGTAACCGCCAGCGAAAATGTGGCTAAAATACGCGGACTTATAACGGGGCGGAACTGGGGCAAAATCGATGCCGTGCTCGGCCAGCGCTTTCTTCTCGAAGGCGTTGAAATCCTTGATTTGGGTCCCGGCCGGGATACTGTGCCACTCCATATCCAACAGCGCAGCCGCCAGGTATTCGGTGGTGTCAAAGCCCTGATTGAACTTGTGCGCCTTGAGAATCTTGTCCAGAAGCGCCTGTGGAATTGTCTCTCCGGTTTTGTAGTGCTTGGCGTAGTTGGCCAACACCAGCGGATCGATACTCCAGTCCTCATTGAATTGTGACGGAAATTCCACGAAATCGCGTGCAGTGGCGGTGCCTGCGAGGCTAGGATATTTCACCTTTGAGAAGAGGCCGTGCAAGGCGTGGCCGAACTCGTGGAACATGGTATTGACCTCATCGAAGGTCATTAGTGTGGGTTGTCCCTCTGCCGGCTTGGGAATGTTCAGCGCATTGTAGACCACGGGCTTGTTACCCAGCAGGCCGCTCTGGGTGACATATTCACTCATCCAGGCACCGCCATTCTTACCCTCGCGGGCATAGGGGTCGAGATAAAACAGGCCGATGGAACTGCCGTCTTCATTGAAGATTTCGAATGCTCTGACGTCGGTATGCCATACCGGCAGATCATTGCGTGGTTTCACGGTGATGCCATACAGGCGGTGCATGGCGAAGAACAGCCCGTCATTCAGCACCCGGTTGAATTCGAAATAAGGCTTGACCTCATTTGCGTCCAGGTCATATTTGGCAGCGCGAACTTTTTCCGCATAGTAAGCCCAATCCCAGGGCTGCACGGTGAAATTGGCCCCTTGCGCCTTGATCATAGACTGGATGTCGGCTGCCTCTGACTTGGCTTTGGATACCGCCTTGGGGGCCAGGTCGTCGAGGATCTTGAAAACGGCCTGCGGTGTCTTGGCCATTTGGTCCGCAGTAACATAAGATGCCCAGTTGGGGTAACCCAGTAGCTTGGCTTTGTCTGCACGCAGTGTCGCCATGCGGATAGTTAGTGGGCCATTGGTGTCGGCGGCGCGGTTGGCCGATGTTTCCCAGATTTTCTTGCGCAGTGCGCGATTGTCCAGGCTGGCCAGGATCGGCTGGCGGGTGGTGTTGACCAGGGTGATCATATACCCCTCTTTGCCATCAGCTTTGGCGGCCGCCGCCAGAGAGTCAATCTGGTCTTCGGACAGTCCCCTGAGCGTTTTTCTGTCCTTCACCAGGATAGTATCGTTCTTGAAGGATGCGAGGATGTTGTTATTGAACTCCGTAGAGAGCCTGGCCAACTCGGTATTGATCTCCCGGACTTTAGACTTGTCATGATCCGACAATTTCGCACCGGCTCGAACAAATTGATCATAGTAGTAATCGACCAGCCGCTGGTCTTCCGCATTCAACTTGGCCTTTTGCTGGTGGATTTTATTGACACGGTCAAACAGTGCCGGATTTAGGTAGATTTTGTCACTGTGCTCCGACAGCTTTGGGGCCATTTCCGACTGGATGTCTTGAAACTCCTGATCGGAGATCAGGCCCGCAAGGTTAAAGAAGACTGTCGAGACCCGTGACAGCAGCTCGCCACTTCTCTCCATCGCAACAATGGTATTGTCGAAAGAGGGCGCCTCGGGGTTATAGGCGATATTGTTGATCTCACGGAGATGCTCTTTGAAGCCGGCATTGAAGGCTGGGCGGAAATCCCCGGTTTTGATTCGGTCAAACTGCGGTGCCTGATCCTGCAGTGGGCTGGGCTTCATCAGCGGATTGGTGGCAGAGTTGTTTTTCATTTCCATGCTCTGAGAACCGGTGGTATCGGGCGTCGTGGCCAAGGCCTGCGGATCGGTTGATTGACTGCTGTTCGAACAGACTGCCAGTACCAGACTGGCGCCAATAGCGGTGGCGATCAGGGAATTACGCATAATTTCTCCGAGTGGTTCGCAGTTGATCTTCATTGTATGGATAGATACGGGACCCGGCCGGATTGTGCAGTACAAATAACGCCCGGAGCGGGGCGTCACTGCCAATGGCAGGGTTTAGTCTGGCTTTTGACCCGCCTGGATAGACGGAGGCCGAAGTCCGTTTCCCATAGTATCGCATCGTCAAGTTGATTCAAGCGCCATCGGTCCCAATAAATAAACGGATCGTCGCTTTTTGTTAGTGGGAAGATGTTAAGTCGTTTTCTCGAATAATTGTCTAAATTTTTGTTGGGTTTTAGGGAGAAATGCTAGCCTTGACATGGTGGCTAGTGGACATTCCCCTTAACCTTATCAACCCGGAAAGCGCCCCCCATTTTGGTGGCAGAGGCGGTAAGTAGAGGTTGTGAGATTGCCGGTTTCTGTCGGGGGGAGATACTCTCTATACCCATATTGGGTTCTTTATACTGTATCCGGCCCAATTCGGTCTGGGCGATCGAGTTGCCCTTCATTCCCATGGCGAGAGGCTTTGTTTGCGTAACGGCTGTGGTCGATAGGTACTATCGGCTTGTACTGTCTGGCGGGTCTCCACCTCCATTTTACCTGGAGGCAGTTGAAGAGGCTGTGGAGCAGCAGCATGGAAAGCTAGACATCATGAACACCGACCAGGACAGCCAATTCACCAGCACGGATGGCAAGAGCGCCTGCCTGGCGGGTCCATGTGTTTTTCGAACGGCTATGGCGATCCGAGAGGTATGAAGAGGTTTACGTCCATGTCTATGACGTCGTCTCAGTGGCCAAGGCCTGCCTGGATCGTTATCTGGTTCTACAATAGCCGCCGCCCCCAACAGTAGCCTTGACTGACAGAGGCCGGATCAGTTCTACTTCGAATAGTTGCCACCGTCCATGTCAGTGTAAACCCAAGGTGGTAATCCACTTACAGAAGAGGCATGTATGAATTTACTTAGATACTCAGTTTTCTTAATTTTATGCTTTTCCTCTATCGCTAATGCTGAAATTAAGTACCAAGGACAAGTAGTACTGACGGAAAACACCATAGCCGCAGATATTCATATTTTACCGAATCAATCGTTAAAAATTGATGAAGATTTGGTTATGGTCATCAATCAGAATGTGAAGATCAGCTCGTTAACTTGTTCTAAATCTGAGAACCCAATCAAGTTTAACATAGATTTACACGGTGAACCGGGAAATACCTTTCTTCCTTCTTCCCGTAAAATTCTCTTTGATTGGCCGATTCTGAATGGAAAATACTGTAATTTAGAAATTAGTTATATGGCCCCTATAGATAAATTAAATTATTTTCGAATATGGGAAACAGATTCCGCTGGCGTTGAAATGGGACTGTATTCAGCTTGGTATCCAGTGTTAATTGGCCCTTCTCCTTTGGGGATTGGTCCATTTTCTGTCGATTTGAATGTCACAGTGCCAGAGAAATGGGGTATAGCTTCAAATGCGGTCGTAGAGTCTTTGCGTATGGAAAATACTTATAAGCTTAAACGAGACTATGAAAACTTTGACTTAGTCCTATTTGCTGGTCCTAATGTAGTGTTGGAATCAATGCGTTACAAAGAAGTCAATTTAAATATTAGTTATATGAAAGCTAAAGAATCAATAACTTCTATAGCGGAAACCTCAATTTCTGCACTCGAATATATGGAAGTATTGAATGGTAATTTACCCAGCAAAATTAATAACAGATTACAGTTTCTGATTACCCCCAGAGTCAAAGGACCCTCTTATTCAAGAGGAAATTTTTGGGCTTTGACTACAAGTGATAACCAAGAAGATACGACCAATTTGATTTTTCATGAGACAGCGCATTTTTGGTGGAATAAAGCTGAAACCTCTACTTGGGAAGATTGGCTCAATGAAAGTTTTGCTGAATATACTTCCTGGTTAGCTCGATCTCATTTTAGTGGCTCAAAGATCAAAGATATTGTAGATAAGAATAGGTCGAAGTTACTTGGATTGCCTGAAATTTACAATTTGAGCAGGAAAGACCCAAAAGCCACAGCAGTTTTATATATCAAAGGTCCAGTAATTTTATTCGATTTACATCAGAAAATCGGTGATAAGAAATTCAAGATTCTTCTTAAGAAATTGCAAGGTTATAAAGAGCTTTCGACTTCGGATCTATTGATAGAATTACAGGCTTTAACTACTCATAAAAATATTGAGTGGTTCAAGAAGTCTCTTGGAATGTAGAAGACACAGTGTAGAATACTATATAGTGACGTTTTATAAATTTAATTTTTTATAGTTTTTTATCAGGCTGCCTGAAAAACGTAGAAGTTTTGTTTTACACAAAAGAAGAAGCACTTTTTATGCTTTTCTTGATTGGGAAGTCAGAGCCATTATGAACACATAGAAAGGTGGCCAGTTCATCAGCATGGTCTTTACGGGACCGCTCAAGGCCAACAGCATCCAAATCTTCATGGATGATAGGGGCGCCCCTGGCGGAACAGTATATTCGTCGAGTAGCTCTAGCGATTCGTGTACTGTGAAGCGGTCTACTTCCAGGCCTATGACTCTGTCTCAACAGCCAAGGTCGGCCTAGATCGTGACTTCTGGTTTTACAACAACCACCTTAGCCGATAGACGTCAAACCAGTTATACCTTGAAACGCTGCCACCACCATGGCAGCTTAAACTCAAGATGGGAAATCGCTGATGGCGCTGTTTAATTTCAGGGAGTACTTTTTGGAACTATTGCAGGATTGGATTTTTTTATTTTTTTAATCGCTATATTCTAACAGAAGAAAATCCATAGAATTCTTTTGGAGAATTTTCTATTTTCAAAATACAAAAAAATTCTATTTTTATCTAGGTTGGGCCTTCAGGAGTAACTAGCTATCTTAATAAATTTCATTTATATATGAAAAGCTGGACGTCATGTCACTATGGAAACCTAAATAAAATAGCGTGATAAACATCCCTTATGTAACAAACTGAAAAGCTTGTGGCGACAGATTAGCGACTTACCTCTCAAATAGAGGGGCGGACTATTTGGTCATGAGAAAAAAGCAAAAAACCCTTTATAGAGTATTTAAAATAGTTCCGTTCACCGCGTCATAACAAACAATAAAGATCTAAATAGATGATCGGAGAATATACTATGCGAAAATTAAATCTGTTGTTGTCCCTCCTAGTCGTATCGAGTTTAACCTCCTTCCACACTTGGGCATTACCTGCCAAAACCACAGCCGCAGGCGACAGTATTACTATGGCATTCGCCGCCAATTGCACCAGCAATGATTTTATCGGCCTTTTCTGCTTGCTGGGGGGAGACCAACCGGAGCGCAGCTGGTTTGATGGCTCCAACGCCAGTGTCAATAGCGTACACGACAAGTATAAGGCCTTAGATCCAAACATCGTGGCCAATAAAAATCCCGCCCGCTCCGGTGCTGAAATGCGTTCCGGTGGGGATAGCTTCAGTATTCAGGCAGATCGCGTATTGGCGGAGACTCCGATTGCAGACCATGTAGAAGTTCTGCTGGGTGGCAACGACATCTGTAATCGCGATTGTGTCAATCCGGCCAACTGCACCGATCCACTCTATACAGAGGCTGAGTGGCGTGGTGCCGTCACCGCGGGCCTGGATAAGCTGATCAATGGCTTGCCTGTGGGTTCCACTATCGTATTAGGCTCGGTGCCACGGGTGCAGGACTTGCGTGCTGCGGGTATCAGTAAGCAGACTGGAAATCCGGCGGTTGATTGTGAAAGTGTCTGGTCGAGCTTCGACATCTGTCGAATCGCTACAAATGGTGGCACCTTAAATGGCGAATCCTTTGCGACCCGTGAAGCGGGTATTGCGGCAGCTCAGCAGCTATACAACCAGGTGCTGCAACAGGAAGCTGCTGCCTACAACGGTATCAACGGTATCGAAGTGGTGGCGGAATACACCGGAGAGGCCCAACAGAACGTGGGAACCTTCCAGTTTACAGCCGACGATATGAATGGCGGAGATTGCTTTCATCCAAGCATTCAGGGACAAAATACCGTTGCCAACCTGATGTGGGCCGGCAATCCGGATAAATAACTTCTGGGCGGTGAACAGGGACTCCACTACTGGAGTCCTTCCGTTTTAAAACCTCGGAGGCAAGCTGGTCCCCGGTAATTTTAGCTCGATACAGATTGTTTTTACCTATTCTACTGATCCCCCTCAGATTGTTCAAAATACCCTTTTTCCTGGACTATGTATTGGTAACGCTGGGGTAAACCCTTGCGCATAAAAGTTACATCGATCACCTGACCGCTGCTCAGAGCTTCCCATAATTGATTTTGTCCACTATGGACCCAGGTGTCATTGACGCGCAGGACTACATCACCTTCTTCAAAGCCAAGAGCGGTAAAAAACTCATTACCACCGATATCTTCCAGCTTTAACAGGTTTTGTCCATCCACAACATGCTCGGCGGAAACAAACTTCTCTTCCAGTTCAGCGCGAGACTGCAACTGCTGCTGGAGCCATTCGCGCCCCAAGGGAACTACTGCCGAAGGTTCGATCAGCTTGCTGGTGGAATCCTCCAATTGTTCGATACTGCGCATTGTCGCATCATCCCGCTCTATATCACCGGTTAGCAGAACCTGCATATAGGTTCCATCTTCGCCCTTTAGACTTAATCTCTCATGACCACTTGGGGTACCTAAAATGACATATTGGCGCTCAATAGATAACAACTCCACACCTGCCAGGAGCAGGTCACCAATTGAAAAGGCTTGTGGGGGGTTAGTGCGAACAGCAATCAAGGCCGTCGAATTATCCTCATCTGATGAAATACTGGTACCTGTGAGAATGAGAGGCAGTAGCGTCTCGCTGAGTCCGGCCGAAGCGGTTCGAAAAGACGCTGCCTCAGGGTGTGGGTCCGCTGCAGAAAATCCCAGTCGTCCGGACTCCCGCTCGATCCACATGGCATAGTGCTCGTAAGGCATTGGCCCCTTCACATAGAGGCCGTTTACAAATACTACGGGAACACTGCGCAAACCCATTTCCTGGGCTAAAGCAATATCTTTGGCTATAGCGGTCTGCAGATCTTTGCGCTCTAAACATCCCTTGAATGATTCCGGGGAAATTCCGATCTGGGAAGCCAATTGTTCAATTGGTTTATCCGCCATTTCTTTAGCACGAGCGTAAATTCCATCAGTGTATAGCCATGCCAAATCCCCTGTATCTGCGCAACGGACCGCCATAGCGGCAGCTTTGGCCTGGCGGTGATAGTCCATCGGGAAATCGAAGGGTACTACGGCAAGCCAGCCTGCATAGTCATTGAGCAGTTTGCGTAATACAAGATTCAAGCGCGCACAGTGTACAGACTGATAAGAACAGAATACTGCCAGTTTGATGGGTGCTTTGGGATTTCCCCGTAGGCTCCTCCCTCTCAAATCGAGCTTCAGCCGCGGTGGTTCAGGGTAGGGTAGCAGCCACTCTACAACTGCCTTATCAGTTGCAGGAGGTCTGGCCTGAATATGATCTTCAACAATCGCTGTTAAGGTATTGAAGCGCAATTGATATTCTGCCAAATAGAGATCGTGGCGTTTAAGGATAATTTTTTTGTCAACTTCAGATAATGTGATATTGACATTATCGATCTTGGCGACCACTTCAACTTCATTGGGCTCTGAATCACTGAACTTACTGTCTTCTCTTTCACATGCAATACAAATAAATAAAAATAAGATCAATACAAGACTTATGAAATAGGCTTTTAACGAGGATAACAAACTTCTCATGGATAGTGCTCCTATCCTTATAGCGTTTTTATAACGCTATCATATAAAGGGTTTAGATAGGATTAAATGTTTTTGTAAAATTTTATTAAATTTTTTAATGTACTATATGGATTTTAGAGATTTTGCAAACAATAAAAGCAAATAGGTCTGTAAAAATTTGTGTCTTATATGCGAAAGCGAAATATAATTTATGTGACTTTTCAAACTATTAATTACTAGGCCAGTCTACAAATTGGATAGAGAAATCGGAGTTACTCCCATAGGATACGCGATTTACGATTTGAGACAGATCTACGCGGGGGAATGGTAAGTTTCTGGGCATTCCCTCAGCAAATTTTTACGCTGATAGTTTTTTCGCCTGAAATTTATTGGTTGCTCAAAAGTGCAAGTGAATCAACCGGCTGTTGAAGAAATAGCTTGCAACACTTCTTGTTCCAAGCAGAGGTGTTCGGGTTGCAAATCAAGCGTGCAACTGCTTGATTTGTGGTGACGATTTTGCGGGCATGTGCCGCAATTCCGGATTGAGAGTGACCAGGAAAGGTTTGTGCGACAAGCAGCTAAAGCGACAGGCGGCGTAGGGCAGGGTCCTCTGCAGCGCGGCACCAGGCCTGCTCAAATTTCTCGCTGAGCTTGCGCACCCGGAGTGGTTCATCCAGCGAGAGAAATCCCAGCCACTGGTCTAAATCCTCTCTCACCAACGCGTGCCGGTCATCGGCGATGGCGAATTCCCATTCGGGTACTTCCACAGCGGCCTGAATCCTGCGGATTTTAATATGGGTGCCGAGTTTATGTGTAAGGGCGAGGACCCGGTGAAACCGCTGTGCCACAGCTTGGCTGTCACATACCAGGATTCTCACCCGGCTGTCGCGGCTTCTGCGGGCAAAGCCCGATAGCAGTTGCTCAATTCGGGGATCGTGGTACAGCGGCCGCGTCAGTTCGTGGGAAAATATGCTGAGATGTCGCCTGGCACTTTGCAGGAGTGTGCCCAGGGCTAGTCGGAAACCTTGCAGGTCCTGCAGTTTTTGTGCGGTGATCCGTCCGCTGTCAGACAAATCTACGCACCATTTTGATGTGGGCTATGCCCGCCTCGAAAAACTGCTCTCCCACTGGTTCAAAACCACATTTGCGATAGAAAGCCTCGGCGTGGCATTGGGCGTGCAGGTAGACCTGGTCAAGTCCCCGCGTCTGCGCATGATGGCAGATGCTCTCCAGCAGTTGGCGCCCCAGGCCCAGCCCGCGTTTTTCTCGCAGAATAGCCATGCGTCCAATCTTGCCAGTGGTTGTAATACGCCCCGTGCCCACTACTGAACCGTCACAGTGAAGCAGAAAGTGCTGCGCGGTGGCCTCCTGGTCATCCCATTCAATATGTGCCGGAACCTTTTGTTCGCGGACAAACACCTGGTCGCGCAGGGCCCGGATTTTACTCTGGTCCTTATGCCAGTCTGCCGGATTAACCTTGGCTGACACTTCAGAAATCCTCTGGTGGATAGATGAGGGTCCCCTGGGACACCAGTTGGTCGATGAGGCCGTCAGTATCGGCGAGCTGGGGCCAGGCTTCAATATCTTTTCGGGTCAGGCTTCGGGACTCGCACAGGCGCTCGGCAAAAGCGATGGGTGCGGGCAGCGCCTCTCCGTCGATAAACAGTGTTTCCGGCTGGCGGCAAAAGGCACAGCGCGAGGCGGGATTTAGAACCAGCTCAGTACCTGACGGCAGTTGTTGGCGCCAGTCCTCTGCTTCGCCGGCATCCAGCGCCACGACATCCGGATACTTGGGTTCGGTCATGACGGCTCCCAGCCACTGGGCGATGGAATCTTCCTGTTGCAGCCACTGGCCCAGTTGGTTGCGCAGACGCGCCACCGCGGCCGGATCGATTTCAGCCGGGCTGGCAGCCACTTGCAGGCCGGGGTCGGCGTAGCGCAACTGGTCGGGCAGGGAGCGGGCCACTTCTGCGGCCAGATCCTCAAGAATGGTAGCTGCGGAGGGTGCTCTGAATCCGATCGAAATGGTGGTACAGGCACCCTCGGCAATCCCCCAGTGGCTGAATTGCGGCGGCAGATAGAGCATGTCACCGGGTTCCAGCAGCCAGCTGTTTTGTGCCTCGAAGTCCCGCAGTACATGCAGCGGCGTACCTTCGAGGCGCGGGCTCTGGGGGTCCACTTTGGGCCCCTGGTGCCACAGGCGTCTGCCTTCGGCCTGCAGGAGAAAGACGTCGTAATAGTCAAAATGCGGGCCGACGCTGCCCTGGTCCGCGGCGTAGCTGACCATCACATCGTCCAGACGCCAGTCCGGGAGAAAGCGGAAATACCCCTTGAGCCGCGCTATTTCCGACAGCCACTGATCTGCTGCCTGTACCAGCAACGTCCAGTGGCTCTTGGGCAGTCTGAGGAAATCCTCCTCCCGAAAGGGCCCGTTGCGCAGCTGCCAGGGGCCATCGCCGCCCTGTTCCAGCACCAGGCGGGATTCAACTGTGTCCTCCAGCGCCATGCCGGCCAGTTCCTCCCCGGAGATGGGGGATTCGAACCCGGGGAAGGCGTTGCGTACCAGTAGTGGCTTTTGCTGCCAGTAATCCCGCAGGAATTCCGCCACTGGCATTGTGCCCAGGTGGGTGAGGGGGGGTGGAATAGTCACGGTCAGGGCCTAAATTTTGCGGGTTTGCTCCACAGCATTTCCAACATAACCTGAAGGAGTCAACGCCTGCAGCGACCGCTTCGCTTCGGCGGGTATATCCAGCCCGTCGATAAAAGTCTTCAGGGTCTCGCGGTTGATGCCCTGGCCCCGTGTCAGCGCCTTGAGTTTTTCGTAGGGTTCCTCGATTCCATAGCGGCGCATGACGGTTTGAACCGGCTCGGCCAATACTTCCCATGCACTGTCCAGGTCTTCCGCCAGCCGCTCACGATTGATCTCCAGTTTGCCGATTCCCTTCAGCGTTGCCCCATAGGCAATGACGGCATAGCCGGCACCGACACCCATATTGCGCAGCGCGGTGGAATCAGTGAGATCTCTCTGCCAGCGGGAGACCGGCAGCTTGGTGGCGAGGTGCTGCAAGACGGCATTGGCAAGCCCCAGGTTGCCCTCTGAGTTTTCGAAGTCGATGGGGTTGACCTTGTGCGGCATGGTGGAAGAGCCCACCTCGCCGGCAACAATTTTCTGCTTGAAGTAACCGAGGGAAATATAACCCCAGATATCGCGGTCAAAGTCGATCAGAATGGTATTGAAGCGCGCTATGGCATCAAACAGTTCCGCTATATAGTCGTGCGGTTCTATCTGCGTAGTGTAGGGGTTCCAGGTCAGTCCCAGAGAGGTGACAAACTCTTCCGCGTTTCTTTCCCAGTCAATATTGGGGTAAGCGCTCAGGTGTGCGTTGTAGTTGCCTACCGCACCGTTGATCTTGCCCAGTAACTCGACACGCTGTACCTGCAGGATCTGGCGGCGCAGCCGCGCTACCACATTGGCGAATTCTTTCCCGACAGTGGAGGGGCTCGCTGTCTGGCCATGGGTGCGGGAAAGCATGGGCACATCGGCGAATTTTTTTGCCAGCGCGGCAATTTCCGTCTCGATTTTCTGCATTGCCGGCAGCAGCACCTGATCGCGACCGGCGCGCAGCATCAGTGCGTGGGAAAGGTTGTTGATGTCTTCGGAAGTGCAGGCAAAGTGCACAAACTCACTGACCTCCGCCAGCTGTGGCAGCGCAGCTATCTTTTCCTTGATGAAGTATTCCACCGCTTTGACATCGTGATTGGTGGTGCCTTCGATTTCCTTGATGCGCTCGGCATCCTGTGGGCCGAAATTGGCTACCAGATCGTTCAGCAGGCGCTCAGAAGCCTGGTCGAATGCCGGCACCTCGGCGATGTCCGGGTGCCGCGAGAGCTGCTGCAGCCAGCGCACCTCGACTTCCACCCGCGCGCGGATCAGTCCATACTCGCTGAAAATATCACGCAGCGGGGCTGTTTTACTCGCGTAACGCCCGTCAATAGGGGATACGGCGGTGAGTGCGGACAAGTCAACTGTCATGTTTTTGCTCCAATTTAGTCACTGGACAACCCAGTCGTTTATCCCTTCTCACCTGGATTGACGTTCTTGAATTCCGGCGCAACTAAGCGAAATCACTAGTTTTCAGGTGGCAGCATCCAGTTGGCCGATCAATTGCTCTGTTGCTGCGAGCAGCTTCTTGCGCTGAAACAACAGGTGCAGCCGACGACCACCGAGCTGCCGCCACAGGGTGGCGGCTCGCACACCCGCAAACAGCATGGTGCGAATTTGATTGGCGATACGCTGTTGCTGCAAAAAATTAAAGTCTCCGAGAACCTGGATGCGGAAACGGAAAGTACTCAGGGTATCGCTGTAAATACCGGCCAGATTAGAGATTACGTTTTCGTGCGTGGGACTGAAGTGCTCTGCCTGCTCCCTGGCCTTTTCGAGTCGGCTGCCGATAATAGACAGGAGATCCGGCTTCTTTTGCAATTGACGCTGCAAGTGCAGGATCGACAGCGCATAACGCAGCGAGTCGGTGTACTCCGGGTGTCGCCGGGATTGCAGCAATTCGCGCGAGACCCGTAGCCCCGGCAGCAGTTGCGCGGCCCCGTTGAAAACATCTTCTGTTCTATCCGGGTTTTGCTGGAAAAGACTGTATACACCAGTTTCCAGCTCATCCTGGGGAGCGCTGCCGGTCTTCGCTAGCCGTTCCACCAGCACCGCTGCCTGGAAAATACCGGCCAGCGCCAGTGCCTGTTCCCGCCAGTTCCTCAAAGTCGCTCCTTACTCAACTATTTACCTGGTAGCCCAATCAATGATCCCTCATTGATTGGACTGTCGCCCTTGAAAACCTGCGCAATTACGTGGAATTACTGTCAAAATTGTCCGGCAATGCGCTTCCCGTGCCCCTGGGTATTTCGATAACCGCTCCTCCCAGACAGGTTTTGCCCCGGTAGAGCACCAGCGACTGGCCCGGCGTGATGGCGCGCTGTGGCCGGTCGAAAGTCACAGACAGGCTTTTGTCCGGCATTACCCGTACCGTGCAGTCCTGGTCCGGCTGTCGATAGCGGGTTTTCCCCTGCGCGCGAAACTCTTCCGCCGGCGCCGGACCACTGATCCAATGGGCGGGCGCGGTTTCCAGCCCGGTGGCATAGAGCAGTGGGTGATGGGCGCCCTGAGCCACCAACAACACATTGCGCTGCAGGTCTTTGCCCACCACATACCAGGGCGAATCCCCAGTGCCTTTGACGCCGCCAATACCCAGCCCCTGGCGCTGGCCTATGGTGTGGTACATAAGGCCGCTGTGTTGTCCCATCACTTTGCCGTCGGGCGTTTCCATATCACCCGGTTGAGCGGGCAGGTAGCGCTCCAGAAAATCCTTGAAGCGGCGCTCTCCAATAAAGCAGATCCCAGTACTGTCCTTCTTGTCGTGGGTAACGAAACCCCGCTCTTCCGCAAGCCGGCGCACCTCGGGTTTTTCCAGCTCGCCCAGCGGAAACAGGGAGCGGGCAAACTCTGCTTCGCCCACCGCGTGCAGGAAGTAGCTCTGGTCCTTGTTACTGTCCAGCCCCTTGAGCAGATAGGTATGGCCGCCGCTGTCCCTGCGCCGCGCATAGTGACCGGTGGCGATGGCATCGGCACCCAGTACCTCCGCGTACTCCAGAAAAGCTTTGAACTTGATTTCGCGATTGCACAGAATATCCGGGTTGGGCGTTCGCCCGGCCCGATATTCGGCGAGAAAATACTCGAATACATGATCCCAGTACTCGGCCGCGAAGTTCGCTGTGTGCAGCTTGATGCCAAGTTTGGCGCAGACAGCCTGCGCATCCGCCAGGTCCGCCTTGGCGGTACAGTATTCACTGCCGTCATCCTCATCCCAGTTCTTCATGAACAGCCCCTCAACCCGATAGCCCTGCTGCATAAGCAACAGAGCGGCGACGGAAGAGTCCACACCGCCGGACATGCCGACGATGACGCGCTGGCTAGACACTGTAGAGTTGGACATAAATTAAACAGATGCCTGACTGTAAAAAGGGCGCAATTCTACCTGCGAAAGGGCTTTCTGGCCACGGGCGGCCGCTTGCGGCCAGAGTGGACTTCCACCATCGTGAACTCCCCCGGTTGCAGTGTACCCAGCCGCCAGTTTCCAATCGCGACTCTGATCAGTCTCAAAGTGGGGAAGCCGACCGCCGCTGTCATCCGCCGTACCTGTCGATTACGGCCCTCGCGAATGGTGAGTTCCAGCCAGGAGGTGGGCACCGACAGGCGCTTGCGCACCGGTGGGTGGCGGGGCCATACGCCGGCGGCGGCGAGTCTTTTGGCTCTGGCCGGGCGGGTCAAGCCACTCTTTAACGGGACGCCGTTGCGCAGTATGTCGAGGGCCTGGGGTGATATTTCCCCCTCCACCTGCACCCAGTAGGTTTTTGGCAGCTTTTTACCCGGGTGACTGATTTGATGCTGCAGCTGGCCGTCGTCGGTCAACAGCAGCAACCCCTCCGAGTCAAAGTCGAGCCTGCCCGCGGGATAGACGCCGGCGCGTTGGATATAGTCCGACAGAGTGGGGCGCCCCTCGGCGTCGGTAAACTGGCTCAAAACACCATATGGCTTATTGAGCAGGATGATCTGGCTCATGCCCGGGTCCAAATCGGGTATTGTAATACAACTACAAAAATGGGCCGATGCTGGTATAATCCCGCCGATTTTTTATCCGCCCGGTGCAGAGGGGCGGACGGGAAGCGATACCCGATCTAAAACAGTCACGGAACCTTTGGGAGTTTAAGCAATATGGGTCATATCCAAGTGCCGGCAGACGGCGACAAAATTACAGTCAATTCCGACGGTTCACTGCAGGTGCCAAATCGCCCCATCATCCCCTTTATCGAGGGCGACGGTATCGGTGTGGATATTACCCCAGTCATGCGCAAAGTTATCGATTCTGCGGTCCAGAAGGCCTACGGAAACGACAAGGGCATCGCCTGGATGGAGGTCTTTTGTGGCGAGAAGGCGGCTGAAACCTACGCCGGTGACTGGTTTCCAGCGGAGACACTGGAGGCCATCAAGGACTATGTGGTGAGCATCAAAGGTCCATTGACGACCCCTGTTGGTGGAGGCTTTCGGTCCCTGAACGTGGCTCTGCGCCAGGAGCTCGACCTCTATGTCTGCCAGCGCCCGGTCCGCTGGTTCCAGGGGGTACCTTCGCCGGTCAAGGAGCCGAACAAGGTGGATATGGTGATCTTCCGCGAGAACTCCGAGGACATCTATGCCGGCATCGAGTGGAAGGCCGACAGCGAAGAGGCGAAAAAGGTCATCAAGTTCCTACAGGAGGAGATGGGCGTACAGAAGATCCGCTTCCCGGAGCACTGTGGCATCGGAGTAAAGCCGGTATCGGAAGAGGGTACCAAGCGCCTGGTCCGCAAAGCCATCCAGTACGCCGTTGACCAGGACCGGGACTCCGTGACCCTGGTACACAAAGGCAACATCATGAAGTTCACCGAGGGTGCCTTTGCCGATTGGGGTTACGAGTTGGCCCGGGATGAATTTGGCGCGCTACCGCTGGACGGCGGCCCCTGGCTGACATTCAAAAACCCCAAGACAGGTAAGGACATTGTAATCAAGGACGTCATTGCGGATGCCATGCTGCAGCAGATCCTGCTGCGCCCGGCTGAGTATGATGTGATCGCCACCCTGAACCTGAACGGTGACTATTTGTCCGACGCGCTGGCGGCGCAGGTCGGGGGCATCGGCATAGCACCCGGCGCCAACCTCTCCGATGAGGTCGCCCTGTTCGAGGCCACCCACGGCACTGCGCCCAAGTACGCCGGTCAGGACAAGGTAAACCCTGGCTCTCTGATTCTCTCGGCCGAAATGATGCTGCGTCACCTGGGTTGGAACCAGGCAGCTGATCTGGTCATCAAGGGTATGGAGGGCGCCATTGAGGCAAAGACGGTCACTTATGATTTTGAACGCCTAATGGATGGTGCCGCGTTGAAATCCTGCTCGGAATTCGGCGACGAAGTCATTAAACACATGGGTTGAGGTAAACCACCGGCCACAAAAAACTGCATTAGCCCCGCGCCTGTTGGCGCCGGGGCTAGTTCAAAAGTTTTGTGACAAACCAGCCGGGCATAGGGAAAATTATTTTGCCGCAGCCGAAGCTGGTGCTCACAGGGGCTCAGCTGGGTTCGGGGCTGGGCTCTTTCTCTTGCACCGGCTCGCTTTCAGCCGGCTCGGCAGTCGCTGCCGCAGGTGTGTTAACACTGATGTTGGCGGCGTGTAAGCCTTTATCGCCCTTGATGATGTCAAAAGTGACCTGCTGTCCCGCCTTCAGCGTACGGTAACCTTCCATTTGAATTGCGGAATAGTGCGCGAATAAATCCTCTCCCCCCTCGTCCGCAAGAATAAACCCGTATCCCTTGGCGTTGTTGAACCACTTGACGGTACCGGTAGGCATGGCGAAATCCTTCTAAATTGCCTTGGCGACCCCCTGGCCGCTTAATAAAGTTTTTATTTTTATCGGTGCCTTTCTGCACCCATACCGCAGTCCTGCTTGCGATATGATCCGAGAAATCGCGGACAGCTCCTCTTGTAGCCAACTGCCCTGCGAATGTCAAGGACTGTCGCTGTGCACTGTTTCGGCGCAAAATTAAGGTTACAATGTGGACTCGCCGCTAAGAAGGCTGACAGAGACAATTAATACTGCCCAATTCTCCACCGGATCTGACCTCTCGAACACTATGGGAATATTGACGGCCATTGAACTAAACTCCCACGATCCCGACACCGACAGCCCCGATCTGGACGATTTTGTGGGCGATGTGGCGCTGGAGGAGGCGGCCCCGCAGCTGAAGCCTCCACCTATGTACAAGGTGGTCATGCTCAATGACGATTACACGCCAATGGGCTTTGTGGTGGAGACCCTGGAGAGGTTTTTTGCGGTGGACCGGGAGAGGGCCACACAGCTGATGCTGCAGGTCCATACCCAGGGAAAAGCGGTCTGCGGTGTCTATACTCGGGATATAGCGGAGACAAAAGCCGCACAAGTCAATCAATTCGCCCGCGAGCACCAGCATCCCCTGCTGTGCGAGATTGAAGCCGACGACAGCGGCGATGATTGACGCGAGGGCCCCGTCGCCCGAACGGAATCGGGCACACTCAAGAAACCTATCAGACATAGAGGTGCGCGGAGTGTATTTGGCGGGTCAATTTGTCGTTTGGGGTTGAGGTTTCAATGCTCAGCAAGGATTTGGAAGTAACGCTCAATCTGGCCTTTAAGGGTGCCCGGGCGAAGCGTCATGAATTCATGACCGTCGAGCACCTGTTACTGGCGTTACTGGATAATGAGTCAGCCGCCGATGTGCTGCATGCATGCGGCGCTGATCTCAGCGCTTTGCGCAGGGAGCTTCTGGAGTTTGTCGACTCGACCACGCCTTTGATTCCCGAGACCGATACGGACCGGGAAACCCAGCCCACCCTGGGGTTTCAGCGGGTGCTGCAGCGGGCAGTGTTTCACGTGCAGTCGTCGGGCAAGAAGGAGGTGACCGGAGCCAATGTACTGGTGGCCATCTTTTGCGAGCAGGAAAGCCAGGCGATTTATTACCTGAAACAGCAGAGTGTGGCCCGTATCGATGTGGTGAACTATATCACCCACGGTATCTCGAGGTCGCGGGTCGGCTCCAGTGGAAACAACAGTCCGACATCCGATCACGGGGCGGAACAGGTTGACGAGGATTTGTCCTCAGCGGCGGAGCCGGGCGGTTCCGATCCGCTGGAAAGCTACGCCACCAACCTGAACCAGGAGGCAGTCCTGGGACGTATCGACCCCCTGGTCGGGCGCGGACCGGAAGTGGAGCGGGTCACTCAGGTATTGGCCCGTCGGCGCAAAAACAATCCACTCTTGGTAGGCGAGTCCGGAGTCGGCAAAACAGCGATTGCCGAGGGACTGGCGCGCCGCATCGTCGATGAAAATGTCCCGGGCCCGCTTCTGGATGCAACCATCTACTCACTGGATTTGGGCTCACTGCTGGCGGGCACCAAGTACCGTGGGGATTTCGAGAAGCGCTTTAAGGCACTCCTGGCTGAACTCAGGAAGCGCGACCACGCAGTGCTGTTTATCGATGAGATTCACACCATCATCGGCGCCGGCGCCGCATCCGGTGGTGTGATGGATGCTTCCAATCTGCTCAAGCCGCTCCTGTCCAGCGGCCAGCTGCGGTGTATCGGCTCCACCACCTTTGCTGAATACCGGGGCATTTTCGAAAAGGACCGCGCGCTGTCGCGCCGCTTTCAGAAGATCGACGTCAACGAACCCTCGGTGGAAGAGACGGTACTGATATTGCAGGGGCTGAAGACCTGCTTCGAGGACCACCACAAGGTGCAATTCACCGACGGTGCCCTGGAGGCCGCGGCCAAGCTTTCCAGTCGCCATATCACCGAGAGATTCCTCCCGGACAAGGCCATCGATGTGATCGATGAGGCGGGCGCCTACCAGGCGCTGCTGCCGGCGGAAGAGCGCAAAGAGGAAATCGGTATTGGCGAGATCGAGGAGATCATCGCCAAGATGGCCCGCATTCCCGCCAAGACGGTGTCCGCATCGGACAAGGAACGCCTGGCCAAACTGGATGACAACCTGCGCATGGTGGTATTTGGACAGGATCGGGCGATCGCCGAACTGTCCACCGCCATCAAGCTCAACCGGGCGGGTCTGGGGGCCGAGGAGAAGCCCATAGGTTCGTTCCTGTTTGCCGGACCCACCGGGGTGGGCAAAACAGAGCTTTGCCGCCAGCTGGCCAGGGTGATGGGTATCGAGCTAATCCGTTTCGACATGTCGGAATATATGGAGCGGCACACTGTCTCCCGCCTGATCGGAGCCCCTCCCGGGTATGTCGGCTTTGACCAGGGCGGGCTGCTGACCGATGCGGTTACCAAGCACCCTCACAGCGTGGTATTGCTGGACGAAATTGAAAAGGCGCATCCGGAGGTGTTTAACCTTCTGCTGCAGGTGATGGACCACGGTACCCTGACGGACAACAACGGCCGCAAGGCCGATTTCCGCAACGTCATTCTGATAATGACCACCAATGCCGGCGCCGAGCTGTTGAGTCGCCGTTCAATCGGTTTTACCCGCCAGGATCACTCCAGCGATGGCATGGAGGAAATCAAGAAACTGTTTACACCGGAATTCCGCAACCGGCTGGACAATATCATTCAGTTCGCCGCACTGGATTTAGACGTGGTCAAGACGGTGGTGGACAAGTTTATCGTCGAACTTCAGGCTCAGTTGGATGAGTCGAAGGTGACGCTGGCAGTCAGCAGTGAGGCCCGCGAATGGTTGGCGGTCAATGGTTATGACGAGAAAATGGGCGCCAGGCCCATGGCCCGCCTGATTCGCGACAAGCTGCGCAAACCGCTGGCCGAGGCGGTACTGTTCGGCGAACTGGCGGAAGAGGGTGGCCGGGTCGAGGTCGCCATTGAGGACGATGAGCTGGCATTGAAAACTGCTGTTCCCGCCTGAGCGGGGCCAACTGAGCAAAAAAGGCCACCTTTCGGTGGCCTTTTTCGTCTGCGTCGCGCAGACCCGGGTCAGCGGGCGCGATAGGTGATCCGGCCCTTGCTGAGATCGTAGGGGGTCAGCTCTACCTTGACCTTGTCACCGGTGAGGATTCGAATATAGTTTTTGCGCATTTTTCCGGAAATATGCGCGATTACCACATGACCGTTCTCCAGTTTGACACGGAAAGTGGTGTTGGGAAGGGTGTCGATCACTTCGCCTTCCATTTCGATATAATCGTCTTTTGCCATGCGGCAACAACCTTTAACTTGTGTTCTGACTTTAAGCCCGGTGCCCGCAGCCGGGGCCGCGGTGCGACGGGCGTGCATTTTGCACGAAAAGGCACGCCAGCGCAAAATTTCCGCGAATGGACTCCGAATTCAGTCCTCCTCAGACAACCGGGACCAGTGGTTGCCGCGCAACATTTCCACCGGCCTGAACTGCCTCTTGTAGGCCATTTTGTCGCACTGTTCGATCCAGTAGCCGAGGTAGAGGCTGTTCAGCCCCAGTTGGCGCGCCCACTGTATCTGATACAGGATGCAGTAGTTGCCCAGTCCGCGCTGGCGCTCTTCCGGGTCAAAAAAAGTATAGATGGCCGACATTCCGGCGATCAGCAGATCCGTAACCGCTGTGGCGACCAGTCGCCCCTGGGCACGAAATTCGACGTAACAGGTAGAATCCCAGGCCGGGATAAGAAAATCCCGCAACTGCTGACGGCTGGGTGGATACATCTCACCGTCCGCGTGGCGGTTCTCGATATAACGCGCGTAGAGTTCGTAGTGTTCGTCTGTGTCGATGGACTGGACCTGCAAAGCCTCCAGGTCCGAATTACGGCGCCAGCAGCGCCGCTGCCCGCGGTTTGGGCGGAAGAGATTCACCGGGATACGGGTGGGCACGCAAGCCCTGCAGTCGGCGCACTGGGGGCGGTACAGATAGCTGCCGCTACGCCGAAACCCCAGTTCCGACAGGCGACTGTAGAGCCTGCGGTCCACCGGGGTCTGCGGATCGATAAACACAGTGGTGGCCTCCCGGTCGGGCAGGTAGCCACAGGGGTGGGGCAGGGTGGCCAGCAGGCGCACGGAATCCAGCCGGGATAACTTACTCATAGCGCCACACGGATCTCCACGGCTGCTGGAAGGGCGGCATCGACAGGCCCTCCCGCAGCAGGTGTTCGAACTCCTTGCGGGGAATCTCCTTGGCTCCGAGACTCAGGAGGTGCGGATTGCTAACCTGACAGTCTATGAGCGGGCAGCCCCACAATTCTAATTCGCGCACCAGGTGGACAAAAGCGACTTTGGACGCATTTGGTATCCGGTTAAACATGGATTCGCCGAAAAATACCCCTCCGAAGGCCAAACCGTAGAGCCCGCCCACCAATTCGTCGCCCCGCCAGACCTCCAGCGAGTGCGCGTGGCCCAGGCGGTGCATCTCCTCGTAGGCAAGCAGCATTGCCCCGGTAATCCAGGTACCGTCACTGCCGGATCTGGGGGCGCTGCAGGCGCGGATGACCCGTCCGAATGCCCGGTCAAAGGTCACCGATAACCGCTGCTGTCGCAGTAGCTTGCGCAGGGTACGGCCTATACGGAATTCCTGGGGAAAGACCACGCAGCGGGGTGAGGGACTCCACCAGAGGATCGGTTGTCCCTCCTCGTACCAGGGGAAAATTCCTCGTCGGTATGCCGCTTCCAGCCAGGCGGGAGTCAATCTTCCACCAATGGCCAGCAGGCCATTGGGATCGCTGAGGGCGTGCCGGCCAGGCGGAAACCCAATCTGTGTTGGGTCCAGCAGGGCCGGTATGGAGTTGTTATCCCTGCTCAAAGACGATGCCGGCAGCGGCTAGAGGCTGCCGACCTCCCCGAGGTTACGGCTGTGCGTCCAGGAAGCGCTCGGCATCCAGTGCCGCCATACAGCCGCTGCCAGCTGAGGTCACCGCCTGGCGATAGATATGGTCGGAGACGTCACCGGCGGCGAAGACCCCGGGGATGGAAGTCTGGGTCGCGTTGCCATCGAGACCGCTTTGCACCAGTATATAGCCGCCGTTCATTTCCAGCTGGCCGGCAAAGATATCGGTGTTGGGCTTGTGGCCTATGGCGATAAAGACACCGGAGACATCCAGCTCTCTGGTGGAATCGTCCAGTGTGCTGCGCAGCCGTACGCCGGTCACGCCATTGTCATCGCCCAGCACCTCGTCCAGGGTTTGGTGCCAGCAGACATTGATATTACCGTTTTCGACCTTGTCCATCAGGCGGTCCTGCAGGATTTTCTCCGCGCGCAATTCGTCGCGACGGTGGACCAGTGTCACTTCGCTGGCGATATTGGAGAGGTACAGCGCTTCCTCGACCGCCGTGTTGCCCCCACCCACTACGGCGACTTTTTGTTCGCGATAGAAAAAGCCGTCGCAGGTGGCACAGGCGCTGACGCCTCGCCCCTGGAATGCCTGTTCGGAAGGTAGTCCCAGGTACTGTGCGGAGGCGCCGGTGGCAATGATCAGCGCGTCGCAGGTATAGGTGTCGTTGCCCCGCAGGGTAAAGGGGCGCTGCTGAAGGTCCACGGATTCGATGTGGTCAAAAACAATCTCCGTATCGAAACGCTCCGCATGCTGCTGCATCTGGACCATCAGGTCCGGCCCCTGGAGGTCGGCCACACCCCCGGGCCAGTTTTCCACCTCGGTGGTGGTGGTCAGCTGTCCACCCTGTTGCATTCCGGTGATCACCACCGGTTTCAGGTTGGCGCGAGCGGCATAAATAGCTGCCGTATATCCGGCGGGGCCGGAACCGAGAATGATCAGACGATGGTGGTTGTTACTCATGAATTGCTCTTCAAATCAGCCTCTAAAAAAGTGTATTCGCTTTAGTGCGCTCGATTGTCCCTGGACAGTATTTGATCAGCGGGGACTATCAACATGGCGCACATAATAGGCGAAGGACAGGGGCCAGCGAAATAGTCTCACTTTATTTGTGCCATTAGCGGTGCCTATCCCTTACAACCGCCCCCAGCCTTTGATCTGCTACTGGTTATAGAGAAGATGAGATAACTGAGTTAACTAATTGATTTATATAAAATAGCTGAGTAAACAGAGTCTTTCCGCAATGCCTGGCAGCGACCCTGGGGAGCGGTTGCTGTACAGCTGTGCATAGGGGTTACAGTGTAGGCGAAAATTTGCTCTTAACTAATTGATTTCAAAAGGGTAGATTGACTCTAAAGTAATCTCTTAAAAGCCCGTTGGTGGCAATTCACCCGGGTCTGTAGTACACAGTCCGCTGACGCAGGCCCCAAACGGCGGCGCCCTGCCGATCCCTGCAAAAAAGACAGATAGAGGTAAGCCATTGAAGGCCAAAAGCGCGATCAATGATGTTGAAGCCGACAGCGAAGAAGCCCTCCCGGAATCCCTGATAGCGCGCCTGATCCGGGAGGGGGGCCTGATCGCTCTGCTGGCGGGCACTCTGCTGCTGGGTATCAGCCTGCTCAGCTATGATGCCGCAGACCCGGGCTGGTCCCACACCGGAGAGGGTGACGAGATACGCAATGCCATAGGCCCGGCTGGTGCCTGGCTGGCGGATGTCGGCCTGTCCCTGCTGGGCTGGATGGCCTATCTGTTCCCCCTGTTTATCGGCCTGCGCGCCTACCGGATTCTGCGCGATCGCAATGCGCGCTTTCACGGTGCACTGTTCGCACTCCGGGTTTCGGGCCTGTTGGTACTGCTGATCACCGGCGCCGGACTGGCTTCCCTGTGTTTTGAACAGAGTACACCGCCACTGCCATTCTCCAACGGTGGCATTGTCGGAGCTGCCGTAGCCGGCAATACCGAGGCCGGCCTCGGCTATGTGGGCGCAACCATATTGCTGCTGGCGCTGTTCGCCATCGGCATCACCGTTTTCACCGGGTTTTCATGGCTTAAACTGTGCGAGGCCATAGGGCGCAATGTGCTCGGCTTCAGCGCCTGGATAACCGCCCGACTGCGCCTGGCCCACCAGCAGCGCGCGGAGCGGCGGGCCGCGCAGCAGGCGGTGCTGGTGCGTAAAGCCGCTGTTGAGGAAGAGAAACAGCGCTCCGCCAAGCGACTGCCGCCGGCGATAGAGGCTGCCCCCCCCAAGCCCAAACTCAGCCAGCGCTCCGCCAAGGAAAAGCAGGGCGAACTCTTCACCGGTCCTGTTACCGGAACTCTGCCGCCGCTGTCACTGCTGGACCCGGCGGACCGGAACAAAAAGGAGGGCTTCTCGCGGGATTCCCTGGAAGCACTGTCGCGCTTACTGGAACTCAAACTCAAGGATTTCGGTGTTATCGCCGAAGTGGTTTCAGTACTTCCCGGCCCGGTGGTGACACGCTTCGAGATCCAGCCCGCACCCGGCGTCAAAGTGAGCCGTATCACCAATCTGGCCAAGGACCTGGCGCGGTCCCTGGCAGTGATCAGCGTGCGCGTAGTGGAAGTGATCCCGGGGAAATCGGTGGTGGGTATCGAGATACCCAACGAGATAAGGCATATGGTGCGCCTTTCCGAAGTCCTGTCGGCGGATGTGTACGACAGCGCCAAATCACCCCTGACACTTGCCCTGGGCCACGATATCGCCGGGCAGCCGGTAGTGGCCGATCTGGCCAAGATGCCCCATCTGCTGGTGGCGGGGACCACCGGTGCGGGTAAGTCGGTGGGCATCAATGTGATGCTGCTGAGCCTGTTGTTCAAGTCCACACCGGAACAGGTGCGCCTGATCCTGGTGGATCCAAAAATGCTCGAACTGTCGGTCTACGAGGGGGTTCCACACTTGCTGGCGCCGGTCATCACGGACATGAACGATGCCGCCAACGGCCTGCGCTGGTGTGTCGGCGAGATGGAGCGCCGCTACAAACTGATGGCGGCAATGGGTGTCCGCAACCTGGCCGGATTCAACCGCAAGGTTAAGGAGGCCGCCGAGCAGGGCACGCCACTAACGGACCCCACCTGGCAGCCGGATCCCCTGTCCAGCGTGCCCGAGTCCGATCAGACTGCCCCCGAACTCAAGCCACTTCCCTCCATAGTGGTGGTGATCGACGAATTTGCCGATATGATGATGATCGTCGGTAAAAAGGTGGAGCAGCTGATCGCCCGCATCGCCCAGAAGGCCAGGGCCGCTGGCATTCACCTGCTGCTGGCGACCCAGCGGCCCTCCGTGGATGTGATTACCGGCCTGATCAAGGCCAATGTGCCCACGCGAATCGCCTTCCAGGTTTCCTCCAAAGTGGATTCGCGCACCATCCTCGACCAGGGAGGTGCCGAGCAGTTGTTGGGACACGGCGACATGCTCTACCTTCCGCCGGGCAGCGGTGTACCGATCCGGGTACACGGGGCCTTCGTCGATGACCACGAGGTGCACAAGGTAGTGGCGGACTGGGGCCGGCGCGGACAACCCGACTACATTGATGGAATTGTCGATGACACCAACAACAGTATCCCGGTTCCCGGTCTGCAGACTGAGGCCGGGGAGGGGAGTGATCCGGAAAGCGATGCCCTCTACGACGAGGCAGTGGCTTTCGTCACCAAGTCGCGCAAAGCATCCATCTCCTCCGTACAACGCCAATTGCGTATCGGCTACAATCGCGCCGCACGGATCATCGACGCAATGGAGGCGGCCGGCGTGGTGTCGGAAGCCGGGCACAACGGCAACCGCGAAGTACTGGCACCGCCGCCGGTGTAATTCAGCCACTGTTCAAGAGGCGCCGGCTAGGCTTTATGGAAACCCCTGCAGTGGAAGACCCTTATGAAACTGATTTTGCGCAGCTTTTTCGCACTATGCCTCGTCTCTACGGCGTCGGCCTGGGCGGATCCCGCCGAGGATCTCAGCCGCCTGTTGCAACCGCTGGCCTCCCTCAGCGGAAAATTCCAACAGACGATGCTGGACGAACGGGGTGAAGTACTGCAGAAGAGCAGTGGCAGCTTCTCAGTTCAGCGCCCCGGAAAACTGCGCTGGGAAACCGGTGAGCCCTTTGCTCAGCTTCTGGTCACCAACAACAAGAAGCTGTGGCTCTACGATCCCGACCTGGAGCAGGTGACTATCCGCCCGGTGGACAACCGCCTCAAGGAGACCCCGGCACTGCTGCTGGGTGGAGAGGTGGGCGAGATTCGCGGGTCTTTCGAGGTATCCAGGAAAAAGGGGGGCTATCAGCTGGTGCCAAAGCGCGCTTCCGCACCCTTCAAAACCATGGAAATCCGCTTTGGTAAAAACGGTATGCCCTCCAAGATGACCGTTCGCGACGGCATGGGGCAAACCACCCGGATCAGTTTCAGCGGCATGACCGCCAACCCGAGCCTGTCCTCTTCGATGTTTAATTTCAAACCGCCGGCGGGTACCGACGTTATCAAAGATGAATGATCTGTTTCAGCCCCCCGGCGGACACCAGCCGCTGGCCGCGCGCATGCGGCCCGACACCCTGGCCGGAACTGTGGGCCAGGCCCACTTGTTGGGACCGGGCAAGCCCCTGCGGGAGGCGGTGGAACGCGGACAGCTGCACTCGATGGTGCTGTGGGGGCCTCCGGGTGTGGGCAAGACCACATTCGCGCGGCTGCTGGCCCAGGAGTGCGATGCCCGCTTCAGTACCCTGTCCGCGGTGCTGGCGGGAGTAAAGGATATTCGCCAGGCCGTCGCCGAGGCCGAGCAGTACCGGGCCCAGTACAATCGTGGCACCATCCTGTTCGTGGACGAAGTGCACCGCTTCAACAAAGCCCAGCAGGATGCGTTTCTGCCCTACGTGGAGGAGGGTGTAGTCACCTTCGTCGGCGCCACCACGGAAAACCCTGCGTTTGAACTCAACAACGCCCTGCTGTCCCGCTGCCGTGTCTACCTGATGCGCAGCCTCAGTACCGCCGACCTGCGGACCCTGCTGGCCCGGGCGCTGGAAACTGACGGGGAATTGTTGCGGCGGAATATCTCCATCAGCGCGGAGCTTGTGCAGCAAATTGCCGACGCCGCCGATGGCGACGCCCGCCGCGCCCTGAACCTGCTGGAAATTGCCTGCGACCTGGCCCCGGAAACCGATGGCGGCCAGATAATCGACGAAACCGTGTTGGAGGAGGTCCTGAGTGCCGATATCAGGCGTTTCGACAAGGGTGGCGACTACTTTTACGATCAGATTTCAGCTCTGCATAAATCGGTGCGGGGCTCGGATCCGGACGCCGCCCTCTACTGGTTCGTCCGTATGGTAGATGGCGGCTGCGACCCTTTGTATATAGCGCGGCGGCTGGTGCGGATGGCTTCCGAGGACATTGGCAATGCGGACCCACGCGCGCTGACCCTCTCTCTGAACGCCTGGGATGTGCAGGAGCGTCTGGGCAGCCCGGAAGGGGAACTGGCCATCGCCCAGGCAGTGGCCTACCTGGCGGTGGCGGCCAAGAGCAATGCGGTTTACAGCGCCTACAAACAGGTGTCGGCGGATGTGCGGCAGGAACCCAGCTACGAAGTGCCGATCCACCTGCGTAATGCGCCCACCAAGCTGGCCAAAAGCATGGCCCATGGCGCGGAATACCGCTATGCCCACGATGAGCCGGACGCCTTTGCCGCGGGGGAAAATTATTTTCCGGAAAAGATTGCCGGACGCCGCTATTACGAGCCGGTGCCGCGCGGCCTGGAACTCAGGATTGCCGACAAACTGGCGGATTTGCGCCGCCGCAACCTGGAAAGTGAACAACAGCGTTATCGCGATGACGAGCGAGGATAATCCATGCAGTGGCTGGCAATTGCCTTAGGTGGCGCTGTGGGAGCACTGATCCGGCACCTGGTTAGTCTCTGGGCCTACCCGGTATTTGAGGGCCGCTTTCCCCTGGGCACCCTTATCGTCAATATCACCGGCGCATTCCTGATCGGGATCGTCTACGTATTGATCGTTGAGCGAGGGCTGTTCGGACACGAGTGGCGCTTGCTGCTGATGACCGGACTGTTCGGTGCTCTGACTACCTTCTCTACCTTCTCGCTGGAAACCCTGCTGTTGTGGCACAATGGCGCCCCGCTCACGGCGCTGGCCTATGTCGCGATCAGTTTGGCAGCGTGCCTCAGCGCCACCGCCGCGGCCGTAGCCCTGACCACAAAATACTTCTGACGCAGTAAGAATTTCAAACATGCTCGACCCAAAACTTATTCGCACGCAAATGGAGCTGGTCGCCAAGGCACTCGCCAAGCGCGGCGTAACGCTGGACACCGACCGCCTGGAAGACCTCGAAGCGCGCCGTAAAGAACTGCAGGTACGCACCGAAAGTCTGCAGAATGCGCGCAACAGCAAGTCCAAAAATATCGGCCGGGCCAAGGCCGCAGGAGAGGATATCCAGCCGCTGCTGCAGGAAGTCGAATCTCTCGGCGGCCAGCTGGCGGAAGCCAAGCAGGCACTGCACGCGCTGCAGCAGGAACTCGACGCGGTTCTCGCGGCCATCCCCAACCTTCCCGACGAATCGGTGCCGGAAGGGGAAACCGAAGATGACAATGTGGAAGTGCGCCGCTGGGGGCAGCCGCGCAGGTTTGATTTCCAGATCCGGGACCATGTGGACCTGGGAGCACAACTGGGGGGGCTGGATTTCGAAGTCGCGGCCAAGCTCACCGGCTCGCGTTTTGCAGTAATGAGCGGACCGGTGGCCAAGCTGCACCGCGCCCTGGCTCAGTTTATGCTCGATGTGCATGTCGGGGAGCACGGTTACCGCGAAGCCAACGTACCAGTGATTGTCAACGGGGAGTCTCTCTACGGCACTTCTCAGCTGCCAAAGTTTTCCGAAGACCTGTTTAAGCTGGAGGACGAGCGGGACTTCTATCTGATCCCCACCGCGGAGGTTCCCCTCACCAACCTTTACCGGGATGAAATAGTTCCGGAGGGGAATCCATTGCCGCACAAATACGTGGCCCACACGCCCTGTTTCCGCTCCGAGGCGGGTTCTCACGGCCGCGACACCCGCGGCATGATTCGCCAGCATCAATTCGAAAAAGTGGAGCTGGTTTGGTTCTCGCGTCCGGACCAGTCACAAGAGGCGCTCGAGTCCCTGACCCGCCACGCAGAAACCATTTTGGAGAAACTGCATCTACCCTATCGCACTGTGGTGTTGTGCGGCGGAGACATGGGGTTTTCAGCGCGCAAAACCTACGATATTGAAGTGTGGATACCGTCCCAGGACAAATACCGGGAAATATCCTCCTGTTCACTGGTAGGCGACTTCCAGGCACGCCGCATGAAAGCCCGCTGGCGCAACCCGGAAACCGCTAAACCGGAACTCCTACACACGCTCAACGGCTCCGGCCTTGCGGTCGGGCGCACCCTCATTGCCGTGCTGGAAAACTACCAGCGTGAAGACGGCACTATCGAAGTTCCCGAGGCCCTCTACAGTTACATGGGGGGCGCCACCATTATCGGCTGATCAATATAGGGAATCTATCCTTGCGTTACCTTCCGCTCGCCTTCGACCTGCTGGACCGCCCCTGTCTGCTGGTGGGTGGGGGTGGCATCGCCACGCGCAAGGCGCGCCTGCTGCACAAGGCCGGTGCGCGGCTGCTCGTGGCGGCGCCGGAAGTGGGGGAAGAACTGCTGGAACTGGTGCGGGAAAGTGGTGGGCGCTGGCTTTCCGAACGCTACGAGCCCCGTCACCTGGACGGCGTTGATCTGGTAGTCGCCGCCACCTCCGACAGCTCGGTCAATGCCGCGGTTAGTGCGGATGCACGGGTGCGGCATCTGCCAGTGAATGTGGTGGATTCCCCCGAACTCTGTACTTTTACTTTTCCCGCCATAGTGGAGCGGGGCCCGCTCGCGATAGGTATCAGTAGTGGTGGCGGTGCCCCGGTGCTCGCGCGCCGCATTCGCGCACAACTGGAAGCGCTGTTGTCACCCGCTGTGGGAGTTGTGGCAGAGCTGGCCGCAAGCACCCGCGAGCAGGTGAAAGCAGCCCTGCCGGAGCCTGTGCGCAGGGATTTTTGGCGCTGGGTTTTCAGTGGTCCTGTAGCACGCAAAGTGGAGGCGGGGCAGTTCCAGCAAGCGCGTGCGGAGCTGCTGCACAGCCTCGGTGAGTGGCAGGGCAGCCCCGAGTCCCGGGGGGAGGTCTACCTGGTGGGTGGAGGCCCCGGGGATCCCGATCTGCTCACATTTCGCGCCCTAAGGCTTATGCAGGAGGCGGATGTAGTGCTCTACGACCGGCTGGTATCTCCGGCGGTACTGGAACTGGTGCGCCGCGACGCCGAGCGTATATACGTGGGCAAGCAAAAACAGTTTCACGCCGTGCCCCAGGAGGACATCAATCAGCGCCTGGTGGATCTGGCCCGGCAGGGCAACAAGGTGCTTCGCCTAAAGGGCGGGGATCCATTTATTTTTGGTCGCGGCGGCGAGGAGATTGACCGCCTTGCCGATGCGGGCATTCCATTTCAGGTTGTGCCGGGAATCACTGCCGCCTCCGGCTGCGCGAGTTACGCGGGCATTCCCCTGACTCACCGGGATCACGCCCAGTCCGTTAGGTTTATCACCGGTCACCAGAAGGATGGGGTATTGGCTTTACCCTGGGGCGAGCTCGCCACCCCGGGCCAAACCCTGGTTTTCTACATGGGGCTCACGGGGATTGAGACGATCTGCCGCGAGTTGATTGATCACGGCCTGTCAAAAGAAACCCCGGCTGCCCTGGTTGAAAAGGGCACCACGCCGGATCAGCGGGTAGTGGTGGGCGACTTGGAAACATTGCCGGGGCTGGCGGAACGGGAAAAAATTGAGGCGCCGGCCTTGAGTATCATCGGCGGTGTCGTGAGCCTCCGGGATAAATTGAGCTGGTTTCGCCGCTGACCTGATTCCGTCCGCCTCGGGCTACCGGGTTTTCTCCCCAGAGAGCCATTGGAGAGAGCCACTATACTGGGGATAGATACCGATTGGGTGGCCGTCATGACTGTGGCAATTGTCCGGTTTTACTGCATGCTTTTTCTGGGTGCATTTTTGCCGGTAGCTGGCGAAATCCGCCTCCCAAGCCCCCATGATGCCCAGGCCCGGCGCTATACCCGTGCCTACCGCGCCAGGCAAAAACGGGTAAAAAAACTCTGGCTGGGCAGCTGCCTGCTGATGCTGTGCTTCCCGCTGGTCCCCTTTGTCCTTGCGCTGAGCCTGTTCACATCCCTGCTGTCCTTTGCCATTTTGGATGAAACCGTTTGAGTCCAATCGGCGACCTTAGCTCGCCTATTTCAATAGCAGCGTATAGCGCGCTGGTTGTTCTTTGAGCGGGGAAGGATTGCCTTCTACCCAGTCCCTGTGGCCGTTGGCGAAAAAAGGCGACAAGGGGTGGGCACTCTGGCCGGTGGCCATATGAAAAATCGCCTCCTGTTCGCGACCCGGTGCCACCACCATACGTTGTGAGGCACCACTGCGGGATGACTGGACTCTGGGCAGGTGGCTGTCACCGGAGAGCTGATCGGCGGGCATGGCGGTAAACCAGTTGACCACCTCAACGGCACGGCCCAGGGGATGGCGAATTTCGGCCGTATTCTGCACCCCCCAGGTCTGTTCAGCCAGCGGCCGCCCACCCTCGGCCATCCGCGTCAGGACGCTGTCCAGAGCGGCCAGTTTCAGTGCCCGCCAGGACTCAAAATCCGGATTCAACAGATGTGCCGGTTCCATCGTCTGCATTTCCCAGGCCGCATACTCCAGCTGGCGTTTGAGCGAACCGAAAGCAAAGTCCGCCTGGCGGCGTTGCATATGAGTGAGCAGTGGGGCCGTTGTCAGCTCCAGAAATTTCAACCGGTAGTTGCGCACTATGCGATAGCCCACTGAGTCCGCACTGGCCTGGGCGCCCCAATTTTCGATCTGTTCCAACACTGCCTCATAGCGCTTGTCATTTTTCAGCAGCGTCAACAGCTGTTGCTGCCAGCGATGTAAAAATATTGCGCGCTGGTCCAACTGGATATCCAGCATGTCCCCCTCATCAAATGACTCCCGAGCAAACAGGTCATCCCTGATCTGCTGCTGCCGGGCACCCAGAGCGTAGCCCTGATCTCCCATCAACTGCAGGAAAGGGCCATCCATGGTGCGCGCATTGGCGGTCCAGATACGGTGGGAAGGAGGATTGTATAGCCGCGGCTGCTCCTCTGCCGCCAGGTAACCATCCCAGAAGGCGGTGCCGTCGGCCCAGGAAACCGAACGGCTGCCATCCAGTCCCACGCGGCGGGGTATGGCCCCGCCCACTGTCCAGCCGATATTGCCGCGGCTGTCGCCAACCACCAGATTCTGGTGTGGTATACCCAACAGCGGGCCCAGGTCGAGTGCCTCTTCGGCGGTCTCGACCCCCTCCATCTGCAGCAGATTGATATTGCCGCCTTGCAGGTCGTGGGCGACCCAGCGGTAGGCGAGGGGAGTGCCACTATAATCCTCAGCTACAACCGGGCCCCAGATGGTTTTGTGCACCAGCAGGGTTTCCGGCTTTTCGCCTTTGATCACAATCTCTTCGCGATCTACGATGAAGGCCCGCCAGCCATCGGGTGTGCGATAACGGTCCCCAGCCTCGTTCACCTCCAGTGGGATCAGGTCACCCCAGTCGCCCATAGTGTTGGTAAAACCCCAGGCCACCAGGCCATTGCTGCCCACCACCACCAGAGGTCCCCCGGGTAGGGTGGCGCCGCGCATATGGCGGTCCGTACCGGGAATCTGCCATCCGGCCCGATACCAGATATTGGGTACCCCAAGGGACAGGTGCATATCATCGGCCAGAATAGCGCTCCCGTGCCCACTGAGGGCACCGCCCACAACCCAGTTGTTGCTGCCGAAAACCTGGTCGTCGCTGGTCATTTCCCGGTAAGCGATGGTGGTGTCGTCTTTCAGTAGCGCTGCAATGGGTGTGCTAGGCAAGGTGACCGGGGGGCGCGCGTCGCCGATCAGCGGTGCGTCCCAGCTACCGCCTGCGGGAAAAAAGAACTGGTAGAGATCCGCCGGCAGCAGTTTGGCAAGTGCGGTATCGCGGCGCTCGTGGTTACCGTTATGGCTTTGCAGCGTCAGGTACATGCTGAAAATGGTGAGCATACTGTCCGCCGCCGTCCAGGGTTCCGGTTGCCGGCGCAGTAGCGCATACTCCCAGGGAAGACGGCCCAACTGCTGCAAGCCGCTATTTACCCCCTGCACATACTTTTTCAGTATCCGGCGGTGAGTCGGAGACATCTCCTTTATATTGCGCTCGGCCCTCTGACGAAACTGGTGCAGGCGGATCTCCCGGTCGTGCTCCAGTGCCACCGCCCCGAACAGCTCCGACAGCTCGCCGGCGGAATTGCGTCGCAGCAGATCCATCTGGAAAAAACGCTCCTGTGCGTGCAGGAACCCGAGTGCGAAAGCAATACTGCTGCGGTCCTCCGATTCGATCAGAGGAATGCCCTGGGTGTCCCGGTAGATGGTCGCAGGGCTGTTCAGCTTTCCGGTTTCGAGCTCTCCCTCAAGTAGAGGCAGGCTGCCCCGCAGCCAAATCCATGTCACCGCCACGGCCAACACCAGGACTCCTACAACTGTCAGCCCCACAAAGGTGAGCCAGCGTACAGCGGATACTTTTATGGCCATCAATGGGCTCCAGATTAGAGAGGTGTATTTTTATCGATGGGGCAGTCTACCAGCCCCGCGGGACAATCAAATTGTTGTTTTGAATGAAGCTGCTGTCATTGAGCGTACTCTCTGGGAAGAGCTGTCAGCAAAGTCACAAAAGTTCACTTGTGGGTTTGCGCGCCAATTAGAACTGACCAGTCAACGGGGAAAAGTCATATCGGGGCTTCCAATTTTTCACCGGAATCGTAACATGGTGCCAATTACTAGAAAAAATAATTCCCTTAGCTGATAACAACAAACGCGAGGACGCGATGATGCAAAGCGCCGATCAGCCCGGTAAAACCCGGCACTTCAGCCTCTCCACTCTCTCAGGAGCCATTGCAATTGCCACCGCCTTCGGTAGTGGCGTGCATGCGGCGGAAATCGAAGAGGTGGTGGTTACCGCGCAGAAACGTGCGGAAAACCTCCAGGATGTGCCGATTGCCATCAGTGCCTTTACCGGCGAAAACCTCAATGACCTGGGAGTCGAGAACCTTACCGATCTGGGTAAGTTCACCCCCGGGGTCGAGATGAACAACGATACCCCGCTACAGCCCACCTATAACGTGCGCGGTATTCAGACCGGTGATTTTACCGTTGGCTCCGATCCTGCAGTGGCCGTCTATGTTGACGGTGTCTACGCGAGTCGCGGTGCCGGTGCCGAAGTACCACTGACCGATATCGAGCGGGTGGAAGTACTGAAAGGTCCCCAGGGTACTCTGTTCGGGCGCAACGCCACCGGTGGTGCCATCCACATCATCACCAAGAAGCCTCAGGCCGGCAATGAGACCGAACTGAGCCTGACCGCGGGCAACTTCGGCCGTCAATCCAGCGATCTACTGCTCAATTATCAGCTGGCCGATAACCTGTACGGTCGCGCCACGCTGTCCAGCAACCGCCGCGACGGCTGGGCCGACAACCTGGCCGGAGGCTTCAGTGCCGGTGACCAGGACAGCCAAACCTATCGCGTGGCGCTGCTGTGGGAACCAGGGGACAATACAGAGGTGTTGTGGCGCGCAAACTACGGTGTTCTGGACCAGGGCAGTGCACTGCGCTCGTCCGTGGTTCCGTCACTGCAGGAGCGTGATGGCGGCACCGACGTGTTTGGGGACTATGCTTTGGACACTCCGACCATCGAGGATCGTGACGCCTGGGGTACCTCCCTGACCATCACTAGGGATTTCGACAATTTTACCTTTACCTCCATCACCGCCTACAGCGCCTTCGACGCCCATCTGCAGCAGGACGAAGACGGCACGGCACAAGCCGATTACATGTTCGGTTCCGCCAACCTCGACGACCAGAGTCAGTTCTCCCAGGAATTTCGTTTCAACGGCGCCACCGATAACCTGAAATGGACCCTGGGTGCCTCCTACTCACAGGAAAAGCTGGAGCATCTGACTGAAGCCTTTTTCACCACCGGTTCACTGGAGTCTTTCGCCGTGTACGAGGGTGTCCAGGCGACCAGTGAGGGCTTGAACCTGACCACCACTGAGCTGGAAGATCTGGCCGTGGCGACGCGTACGCAGTTGGCGCAGGCCGGTCTTGAGGGCTTTGCAGTATCCAATTTCGTATACGACCTGCTGCTGGGGACCGGTTTGCTGGATGCCGCCATGGCCGATGGGCTTGGCCCCCTGGGCCTGACCGCCGCCAATTTGAGCCGCGAGGACATTGTGACCCAGCTGATGGGAGGCATAGCCCCCTGGGTTGCCGGGGACAACCCCTGGAACGAGAATGTGCTCAATACCGGCGACTATCGCTCTGCGGCCATTTACGGTGACTTTACCTGGAGCCTGACCGACAAGATGGACCTGACCGTCGGCGCCCGTTACACCGCCGATAAGAAGGATTTCACCATTGAAACCGCTTATCAGAACCTGTTGCCGATCACCCTGGGCGGCACGACAGGACTGGTGGATGAGAATGGCGATCCCCTGACCATTACCATTCCGGTCGAAGTGCAGCCCGGCGTTATAGTGCCTGTCAATGTGAACAGTCTGCCCCTGCCGCAGGTAGCCCTGCAGCAGCCTTTTGGCCTTGCCTTCTACAACAACGGCCAGCCGTCTCTGGACAGCAAGCTCAGCGACAGCTGGAGCGATATCTCCGGTCGTATCGTGCTGGACTACCGCTGGAACGACGATGTGATGACCTTCGTTTCGCTGGCCAACGGTTTCAAGGCTGGGGGGTTCAACAGCTTGAATTTTGGTCCTGGCGTTGATGCATCTTTCGATCAGGAAAATGTGGTCAATCTCGAGCTGGGTCTGAAGAGCAGCCTGTTCGACAACCGGGTACGCTTCAATGCATCGGTATTCTCCTATCAGTATGACAATCTGCAGGAGCTAGATCTGGTGGGCGCACCCATCCCCAGCTATAACCTGCGAAATGCCGATGCCGAGGGCACCGGCGCTGAAATAGAGCTGCAATGGGCCGCTACCGACAATCTGTTTATTGCCGGTAACTACTCATATCTGGACACGGAATTCACTCGCTATCAGATTATCGAGGCAATCGGTGAAACCGAAGCGGACTCGCGAGTTGGGCAGCCCCGGGTATCCACGCCCGAAAACAAGCTCAACCTGATGGCCGAGTACACTGTGCCCATGAACTCCGGAGCTGAGGTAAGGTTGCGTGCCGACTACAACTGGACGGACGAGCGTATCGGCTCCATCACCGATCCGGCACGTATCATTGATGACTACCAGTTGGTCAACCTGCGCGCCGCCTGGAACAGTGCTTCCGACCGCTACTCCGCCGCACTGTGGATGCAAAATGCCACCGACGAGGACATTGCCGGTGGCTTCGGTGGCACTGGTGCCGCCATCGGCGCCAGCCCCGGCTGGCGCTATCTGCCGCGCACCTACGGAGCGGATTTCACTGTACGCTTCTAAGTAAGTCCAATCTGTTCCCAAAGCAAAAGGCCGGCAATCGCCGGCCTTTTGCTTGATCGAATTAGGCCCTGATGGACTTAGAAAGTGGCGTTAAATCTGTCAACTTTGTGGTTTATGCCATAGGAATTGCGCCAGAACTGCGTATCATGCCTTCAAAACAATTGTAGTTGGCCGGATCATGACCATATGTGAGCGTGGAGTGAACACGGAAGTTCAGGTGGAAGTCTTCTCGCGCTACCAGCGCATTCGGGGTGAAACAGAACACTTGGCGGAGCCTCTCTCGGCAGAGGATATGCAGTTGCAGTCAATGCCCGATGCCAGTCCCGGCAAATGGCACCTGGCCCACACCAGCTGGTTTTTTGAAACCTTTGTGTTGCAACAGCAGTCGGGTTACCGGTCCTTCGATCCCGCTTTTCACCAATTGTTCAACTCTTACTACAATTCGCTGGGTACGGCGTACAAGCGGTCGCAGCGGGGCTTACTATCCAGGCCCCACATGGAAACAGTGTTAGCCTATCGCAAAGCGGTCGATACTGCCGTTACTGAGCTGTTGGAAAACTCCCCATTAAAAACCGACACTCTCGATTTACTGGTTCTTGGCTTGAATCATGAGCAGCAACACCAGGAGCTGCTGCTCACCGATATCAAACATGCTTTTTCCCTGAACCCCGCCTTCCCGGCCTATACAGACTCAGAGTACACGGACAACCAGGGTGAATTGAGTGCTACGGCCCTCGACTGGCTGGAAATTCCTGCCGGTGTCTACGGTATCGGCAGTGAGGGAGAGCACTTCTTCTTTGACAACGAAGGGCCGGCACACCAGCACCTGGTTGGAGACTACCGTATCGCCTCCCGGCTGGTGACCAACGGCGAATACCTGGAATTTATCCAAGACGGCGGCTACCTTGAACCGCGCCTTTGGCTATCCGATGGCTGGGCCCTGTTACAACAGCAGAATTTGCGGCATCCCGCCTATTGGCACGAGCGGGAAGGGCAGTGGTATCAGTTCACCCTCTCGGGGTTGCAGCCTTTGCACAGTGATGAGCCGGTCTGCCACCTCAATTACTATGAAGCCGATGCCTATGCAACCTGGGCCGGCAATCGGCTGCCAACCGAATTTGAATGGGAAGTGGCCGCCTATCTGCTGCGCCAGCCGGACCAGTTGGCTAGCGCGAATCTGCTGGAAAGCCGCGCTTATCAACCACTGCGATCCCGCAGTGGCCGGCACCAGTTTATTGGTGATCTGTGGGAATGGACTTCCAGCGCTTATCTGCCATACCCCGGCTTCAAAGCCAGAGTCGATGCGATTGGTGAATATAATGGTAAATTCATGTGTAATCAGAAAGTCCTGCGAGGTGGCTCCTGTATCACGCCCGCTGACCACATTCGCCTGAGCTACCGCAACTTTTTTTATCCACACCAAAGCTGGCAGTTCACCGGCCTGCGCCTCGCGGGGGATCTGTCATGAATATGCCATTGAGAATTGTCCGGGACGATAACCTAGAGCGCACCGAATTTCTGCGAAATGTGCTGGCGGGCCTAAGAAGTACGCAAAAGACCCTGCCATGCAAGTACCTTTATGATGAAACTGGCTCGCGCCTGTTTGAACGAATCTGCGAACTGCAAGACTATTACGTCACCCGTACCGAAGCTGAGATCTTCTCGGACTACCTTCACGAGATGGCGGCACGAATAGGGCCAAAAGCAGTCATTATCGAACCCGGTGCCGGCAACTGTGAAAAAGTGGAACCCCTTCTCGCCAAACTTGCTGATCCAGTGGCTTATGTGCCGATGGATATTTCTCCAGAGATTCTGCTGGAGGCAAAAGCGCGAATCCGCTGTCGACTGCCAAATCTCACAGTACGCGAAGCGATTGGCGATTTTACCTGTAGTCAAATCTGGGAAGGGTTGTCCATCGGCAGCGGCCGTAACCGCGTAATCTTTTTCCCCGGTTCTACGGTGGGAAACTTCGAGCAGGAGGAGGCACAGCAGCTGCTGTCCTGTTTTGCCTCAGCGCTAACCTCTGGCGATGGACTATTGGTGGGCACTGATCTCGATAAGGATTCCGTAGTCTTGGAGCGCGCCTATCACGACAGCGAGCACCTCACCGAAGCTTTCAATAAAAATCTGTTGGTCCGTATAAACAACGAATTGGGCGGCAGTTTTGATCTGAGCCTGTTTGCGCATCGCGCCTTTTATCATCCTTTACGCAAGCGGATTGAAATGCATCTGGTTTGTCTGGCAAGCCACAAGGTCACCGTGGCGGGTGAAGAGATCAGTTTTCTGGAAGGAGAGACTATCCATACCGAAAACAGCCACAAGTATACCATCGAGAGTTTCAACCAATTACTCTGTGCAACGGGCTTTACACCGGTCGAGCACTGGTTAGACCCCGGAGCAAATTACGCGGTCCACTATGCGCAAAAGACTTGACTGGCACCAATTTAGCTAGATGATAGGTTCACCACTGCAGTTTTCAATACAATACTGCCTGACGAATACATAGAACTCAGTTGCGTTTCTTATCTAGCAGACTACCGGTATCCGACAAAATGTTACTCCTGCCGAATTGAGCCTAAGTCGGTTTAGGTCTGTAATTATGAATACAGGTTCAATTGTGGTGGGGCAAACAATTGAATTCCCTATCATGGCGGTTTAGCAGGCAATTACAGTTAAAGTTCAAATGAAATAATAGTATTCGGCGCAAGTAGTGGATTGAGGCTCGGATAGGGTTCGATGCAGAGTTTTATGTGTGGCGGGAGAAAAGGGTTTTTTCTCGCCAATGACAGGTACTATACGTTTGAGATTGCTCGATTGGTCGACGCACTATGGTTTGTGGAAGCTTTTCTGAGGCTATGGCTCCACTGGCTTCTAAACTATCGTTCTCGTAAGTGGTGGACACTGTTTGAAGCTGCGCGGACTGGAAAGTGGAGAGCATGTCAGGCAAACCGCGAGCATAAAAGGTTAGAAGAAATATTGTTCGATTATGCGGTAAAATTCCCTCTGCCCCTCAATAAAATTTAGAAATTATAGCGTATCTCAGCTCCAAAGCTGCGGGGTTCTAAAATATTTGTGTAAGGCGTACCAAACACTTCCAGGGTGCGACCGCTCGGAATGGCTGCACGCTGGTTATCCAACAGGTTGCGCCCCCAGAGTGCCAGTTCGTAGCTGGCGCTGCTATTCTGCCATGACAGGCGACCGTTGAGACGTTTGTCGTCCACACCGATACCCTTGATGGCACCAAAACTGGCCAGGTAATTGGGGTCCAGCTGGTCGTTGTTCTCCGCGTAGATGTAGTCCATGTGTAACTGTATCGATCCCACAGGTACCGCCGGTGTCCAGTCCATGGTCAGGGTGTAGGCGGTATTGGTAGAGGATTTATCGCGGTCCTGCTGTAATTCGCCCTCTGCATCATAGAAGGGGTCCCACTGGGATTCCTGGTCGCGGATCGTGGTCACCAGACCCAGGCGGAGTCTGTCCAGGGGAAGCCAATCGAGGGTGATCTCGAAGCCGTTAAACTTCTGGTCACCATTGATAACCCGGGGCAGGGCGTTGGCGGAGCCGGGCGGTTTGCTCTCTACGCTGCGCTGGCGGTTGTCCACGATCATATCGAAATAACTGAGTTGTACGCGCAGATTGCCGGGCAGGTCGCCCTTCAGCCCGAGTTCTGTATTTTTTACCTCTTCCGGTTCGGTGGGTGTGTCGGCGGTGAGGAGATTGAGGGAGTCGAAGCCGCCGGATTTGTAACCGGTGGAGTAGGATAAAAATGCCATCGCCCGGTCGCTGAAATGATACTGCCCCACCAGGCGACCGGTGGTTGCGCTCCACTTATCGCTGGCCCGGCGCACACCCTGTCCGACGTTGTAGTTGTCGGCGGTGGAGAAAATCACCTCCTCTATTTCTGTGCGTCGCCCGCGGAAATTTGTACCGGGTGTCAGCCAGGTAAAGGATTTCTCGTCGGCACTGTAGCGGAGTCCGGCAAGAAAGTTAAATTTGTCGGTAAAGGCATAATCCAGATCGAAATAGATGCCCCAGTTAGTAAAGTCGCCAGTGTTTTCCACCCGCTCAACCCAGTTCCAGTCTGCGTAGATAGGGCCAAGCAGCATACCGGTGCCGAGCATATTGTAGGCGACTATCTCGTATAAAACCCCGGTTTGTGGTAACGCGGCCCCTGTCAATAGGGTGGTAAAGGTGGCCCAGTCGTCTGCTTCCCACAGATGATCGACAGTGTCGAGGGCAGCAAGCGCCTGATCAGCAGCCAGATCGCCGGCACTGCCATCGCCCTGGTACCCCCCCACGGACAGCGCAGCACCGCTGGCGATCTGTTCGCGCAGAATCGGGTCATTGATGATATTGGTGGTTACCAGACGGGTCAACGAGTTGGCGGTGGCAGTGACTTCGGTGCTCTGGAAGATGTTTTCGTGTGAGTAATTGACTCCCATGACCGCGGTCAGGCGCTCGCGGATGAAATTCACCTGCAGTTCGTGGTAGCTGATATCTGAGTCGAAAATATTGTTGGTATCCAGGTAGCGGCTGGGGTCGGCCGTGCCATCTTCCTCCTCGCGATTATAGGTTTCCCAGCGGCGGTAACTGGATACCCACTTCAGGCTCCAGTCATCATTAAAGCTGTGCATCAATTTGGCGTTGAGTGTGGACATAGAGCGGGTCTCGCCATCACCACGCACATCGTTTTCCACCTTGCCGGCGAAGGGGTCTGTGCTGAAACCATAGGGACTGACACCTATGGCCTGGCGAGGTGAATTATTCACCTTGTCCCAGTCGTAGGCGAATTGCACGGTGGTGCTGTCACTGATCTCCCCACGCACAGCCAGGCGGCCGCTTACAAGATCCTCGGCCCCTGAATCCGCACCACCGGGGTAAATATTCTCGACAAATCCATCGCGCTGGTAGCTGATCAGATTACCGCGTATAAACAGGTGGTCGGTCATCGGCTCATTTACCATACCTTCCAGCTGCCGCAGGCCAAAGTTACCTATGCGCATTGAAACAAAGCCATCGAAATCGCTCTGTGGCGGATTGGGCAATATATTGACTGTGCCGGCCGCCGCATTGCGGCCGAACAGTGTACCCTGGGGGCCTTTTAGCACTTCCACCCGCTGGATATCTGTAAATGACATGGAGGTAGCCGGACCGGGAACATAGGCGTCATCGTAGAAAACGGACACCGAGGGGTCGCCGCCGGCACTGATAGTGGGGCTGCTGATACCGCGGATGCTAAACGCCGATTGAGTGATACCGGAGCTGACATCAAAGCCGGGAATATAGTTGGCCATATCGCTCAACCTGAGCGCATTGGTGTTGTCTATATCGTTGCTGGAAAAGATGTCCACGGTTACCGGCACGTCCAGTGCATTCTGTTCGCGCTTTTGGGCGGTGACGGTAACCTCTTCCAGGGTCAGATCTTCCGCCAGGCCCTGTGTGCTGATGGCAATAGCCAATGCCAGTGGACATCGTACAATGAATTGGTGTTTGCTCATCGAACTCTCCAGTGATTTGTTGTTATATGGGCACACAACTACGGTGGAGAACTCCAAAAGAATAATGATTGCCGGTGTAAGGCTGGTCCTTTTTCCACAGCGTGCCAACTGCGGTGTACTATTATTTTCTTTGTGCTAGACCTTCAGAGCATCAACTCGAAATTATCACATTAGTTTTCTTTTTTCTATACAGGTGTACCAGAACTGAGAAAATTTTTATTCCAAAAATGGCACTTTATTATTCTTTTTGATATTTCTTTTGAGGTGTAGGAAAAATTGATTGTGGGAATAGGGGGTTGTCGGGAGTTATTACTCAATAAAAATCTGCTAAATGCGTATGTATTTTTTGCAGGGATTTATAGATTATTTGTTAAGCCCAAGCTCCGCTTGAAATATTTTGACAGCGCTATCCCTTCTTGAATATAGCTTGATTTCCTCAGGAGGCAGGAGTATCGAAAGGGCCTCACTCTTTCTGAATCGAGGGCTAACCCGGAAGCTTGTTGTTAGCCGGTCACTCATTTGGTTGCATCATTTATAACAATAGTTGTTTTTCCATTTGATTTTTTTGTGGCTGCTGAGGCCGCGCATGGCCAGAAAAGTTTGGGTGGTTGTAAATATTATGGATACTGGCAGTTTTTGAGTTTCAATGAACACTTATTCAATAATTGGTTCGATTTCGTTCAACTGCAAACTCCACCATGCGGAAATTCCGGGTCCATTGGATTATCAGCAAATTCCCTGAATGAAACCTGGCGACAGCTGCTGCTGGATTGATGGCTGCTAGAGGCAGTTGGTGGGTTTCGGTAATCCGGCGATTTTGCTACCAATCCTGGCGGGGCTTGGTGGAAAAAGTTGCATCAGATAAATACTACGGCCCTTGTCGGCTCCCAGGTGCCGGCCTACATACTTAACCAGTGGGCGCATGGCAGGTGCCAATTCGAATTCCCGGTAGAATTGCCGCAATAATTCGATAAGCTGCCAGTGGGCCTCGGTAAGTTCTATTCCCTCCCGTTTGGCCAGTGCCTGCGCCACTGCCGGATTCCAGTCGGACAGGTGGCGAAGGTACCCATCCCTGTCCAGGGTGACGGCTTTGCCGTTGACTCGCATCGTTTCCATCACTGGAACCAGCTGACAATGGGGTTGTGGCGGGTACAGAGATCCACCCAGCCAGATTCATCCAGGGCCTGAACGCCGGGGGGAACAGAGACGCCTCTTGCCTGGGCGTCGGCTTCCAGGCAATAGGCGGGCCCAACAGCTTCCAATTGGTTGCCCTGCAGCGCATAGACGCCATCTTCGATCAATAGAAGGGTGTCACCATCGGCAAATGCGGAGAGGCAGTCCCTGAGCGCGTTGCTGGCAAAGGGCGATTTACTGACAATGTGCAGGGTCATGGTTAGAAATTCATTACTGAGTCGTAATTCCTGATAAAAGCACCGCTGTCGGCGACGGGCACTATTTCGAATTGTTCCCGGGCCAGTTGCTCTATGGAGAGGTGGCGTTTTGCCAGGCTTTTATTGCACACGTATACCCTTTCTATACCAAACATCGGCAGCGCCTGCAGGTTGCGCTGCAGGCTTTTCTGTCCGATCGCCTGGGGGGACTGCTGTGGCAGCAGCTGAAAGACGCCGTCACCACTAAACAGCAGGTCCGGGGCCTGCTCCATTGCCGCTGCCGCCAGTACCGCCTCTAGTCCCTCGCGTGCCAGTGCATTGCCATAAGGGGCCTGGCGGCATAGGGCCAGCAATCTTTTTGTCATGGTTCAGCCTCCGAAGGTGATCAGGCGGTCCGACCGGGCGACGGCGTCAGCCAGCTGTCCCAGGCCGGCCAGGTCGAAGCCTGGGGCGAGGTTGGCTGCGGGTTTCTCCAGCCGTCTGGCCTCCGCTTGACTGAGCAGACCCCGCCGCTGGGCGGCGGCGATGCAGATCGTCAGGTCGAGTTGGTGCTCCTGTTGCAGGGCCTGCCACTGGCTCAGCAGATCCGGCTCGTCCTGGGGCGGTGCGCTTAGGCCGCTGCCGTTGTGCACGCCGTCGCAGTAAAAGAATACACGGTAGATCTGGTGCCCGGCGGCCAGCAGGGCGCGGGCAAAGCGCAGTGCCGTCAATGCGGACTCGGACGAGTGGGGGGCGGCGTAAACTGCGAGCGAGAATTTCATAGAAGGCTAAACGCAAAGTGCCCCGCAAGGGCGGGGCACCAATGGGTTCACCGCTACGGGATCAGTCGTCGGAGGCGAAGCCGAACAGATGCAGCAGGGCAGTGAACAGGTTGAGTATATCCAGATACAGGGCGGTGGTGGCCATCAGGTAGTTGGTTTCTCCACCGTTGATGATGCGGCTGGTGTCATACAGGATAAACCCGGAAAACAGCAGTGCGATCACACCGCTCAACACCACCTGCGCCATCGGCAGGTAGACGCCGAAAAAGCTCGCGATCATCAGGCCCAGGGCGGATACCAGCACCGCGATCAGGCCCACAAACAGGAAGCCACCCATAAAGCTGAAGTCTTTGCGTGTGGTCAGCACATAGGCGGACAGGGCGAAGAAAACCAGCGCGGTGGTGCCCAGTGCCTGCATGACCACCTGTCCACCACTGGCGAGACCCAGGTAGTGGTTGAGCAAGGGGCCCAGGGAGGCGCCCAACAGACCGGTGAATGCAAATACGACGCCCACGCCGGCAGACGAGTTGGCGGTGCGCGGCAGCACAAACCAGACCAGTACTATGGCGGCGATGGAACACAGCAGGCCCAGTCCCCGGCCCATGTCCAGAGCCATTGCGATACCGGCGGTAAAGGCGCTGAAGAGCACTGTCATGGCCAGAAGGGTATAGGTGTTGCGTAGTACTTTGGCCGTTTCCTGACGATCCACTACGGCGGACTGTGAATAGACTCTTGGTTGCATTAGCGACTCCTGCTAGTGAACGATTGAGATGAATCATATCGATACTGGATTGGACCATCAAGTCGAAGTGTGGTTCTGGGGCTGAGCGGGCCAGACTTCAGCAGGGGTTGTGGCTGGTTAACGGCAGTTCTATGTCGACAATCAGAGGCAGGTGGTCCGAGGCCAGGCGGGTCAGCTCGGTGCGCGGCACCTGTATTTTGGTGACCCGGATGTGGCGCTCGACGAACACATAGTCAATGCGGACCTGAATCATGCGACTGGGGAAGGTGCCGAGCGCCCTGTGTCCCGGGGCATGCAGCTGGGCGTCGTGCAGGCTCCTGGCCAGCCGGTTGTATTCGACCGAGTTCGGCAGGGTGTTGAAATCGCCCATCAAGACCTTGGGGTCCTTACAGCGGGGGTTGGCGAGCCACCGGGGGCCCAGCAAAGCCTCTATCTGGCGCAGGCGCTCCGATTTGCTGAGGCCCAGGTGAGTGTTGATGAGGTGTATCTTTTCGCCGTTGTGGGTGATTTCGACCCAGACTGCACCGCGGGGTTCGTTCAGTCCCGGTAGAAGGCCGGGGCTGCCCAGTCCCGGTGGACCCGGCAGTGTCCCTTTTTTGATCAGGCGCATGGGCAGGTGAGACAGTATGGCGTCGCCGTAGCGCTCCTCCTCCAAGTGGATGGCCGGGTGGAACTGAAACTCCATTTCCAGGTAGTGCGCTATCTGCTGCGCCTGGTCTACGCCCCCGCTGCGGGCTCGGCTGACGTCCAGTTCCTGCAGCGCAACTACGTCCGGCTGGTAGCGGGCGATAATGCGCGCAATGCGTCCGGGTGCATATTTTCCATCCATGCCCAGGCAGCTGTGGACATTGTACGTCATGATACGCAGGGTTCTGGCGCCCACCGACCTGGGGGAGGGCAGAGCAAGCCTTGAATCCTGCAGGAACTGGTGTGCGGCGCGGCGCAGATCCTCAGCCCGCCAAAAACCCTTGGCCGGCGTGTGAATGTCGGCGGGCAGCAGCGTGAAGCCATTGGTTTCGTTGGGGCCCGGGCCTCCATGGGAGCCGTTTTCCACCGCGAAGGTCATGGGTTCCTGGCCGGCACACCAACCGAACATGAGGAAATCCCCCGCATCCGGGTGCCGGCACAACTGGGCCAGGTCCGCGGCGGTCTCGTCCCTGAAGGGATGGTCGTCACCGAGCAGGCGGGGGCCATCCTGAGGCAGTTGCACTGCGCCACTCAGGTGCCAGCCGGCCACGGGTGCGTCCGGTCCCTCCCCGTTTTTGTAGAGCACCAGCGGAACTCCGGCTTTCTCCACCACCGCGCGCGCTATGTCGGCGCGGGAGCAGCCATTTAGGCGTACGTTGTACAACATGGCCACAGGGCCCAGGGCGGCCAGCGCCAGGGGGGATTCACTGTGTACTGTTTCGCCCTGGTCTGAGGGGATCATTTTTTCGATCCACTCACTGCCGAACAGGCGCGCGCGCTGTAACTGCACACCCTGGTGGCCACTGCTGCGGAAGCCCTGGGCTTTCGCGGGCAGTTCAGCCAGAACTTCAGCCAGCGCGTCGGCCAGCGAGCGCCCGTAGCGCTCCTGGTAGGGTTGCGCATATTCCTGGCCATGGTCGGAGAAAATCCACACATCATAGTGCCGCCGCTGGGAGCGGTGCGCGGCCCGCCAGACTCTGGAGATGGCATTGTCGATGCCTTTGAGGGTCCAGTGTGCAAAGGCTGATCCGGGCCCGCGCCGGTGGGATTGTTCGTCGTAGCCGAGAAAATTGACGTATACGATAGGCAAGCCACGGGCTATGTCTATCTTGACCCCAAAGGTGCACAGTTCCCGCATCAGAATGGTCACTGCGACCCGGGTGGGCACGAACATCAGTTCCCGCCAAAGGTCCTGGCCGGCAATGATGCCGCGCACTGAGTCTACCAGCGCCAGCACCGATTCGATCAGAAGCAGGGTGCCGGTGCGGACAAAGCCCCAGAGATTGCTGAGCAACACCAGTAGTACGGTTATTGGGCCGGCGTCCCGCAGGGCGGGGCCCCAGCCCTGGGAGGCGGGGCAAAAGTGGGCCTCGCCATCCTCGGTACCGGCGCGAAACAGGCTCAGGTAACAGCTGCCGCCACGCAGCAGGGGCTCGGTGTGGCAGGCTTTGAGTTTTTCCTCGACCCGTGTGGCTGTTTTGGGGTCGTACATCCTGACCAGTTCCTGGGTGTCGCGCATCATAAAGCCAAATGCGGGTACGATTGCGCGGACGCCGTAGAAAAGCTCTGCCTGTACCGCGGGGGTGGTGGATGGAACCCCGGGGAAAAGATGCTGCAGGTGGTAGTGTTCCTTGCGAATCAGGCGGCGCAAAAAGCGCATCTTCCGGTTTGCGAGCGCCTTTTGCAGCTGAGGATAGGCGAGGCCGTCGATCTGGATCAGAATCAGACCGTGGTCGTTGGGGTGGCTGTCGCTGCGCGAGAGCTTGAGCAACTTCGCCATCCACTCGCTGCGGCTGAAGTGACGGCGCCAGCGGCGCAGACGGGACTCAATTCGGGATAACATATCAATCCGGGTGCCGGGGTTGTTCGCCACCCAGGGCGGCACCGGCGGCACTGGTGACGCCTTCGATGATTTCCCATTGTGCCGCAACCAAATGGCGCATGCGCAGCCACTGGGCATACAGGGAGTCGTCCAGGCGCCAGTCGTGTTTTAGTAGCGGCTGATAGAGTTTCAATGCCAGATCGGCACAGGTGTGCATGGAAAAATGCTGTGCGGTCTGCAGGGCTGCCTTTTTTAATGCCTGCTGTTCGGCGCCGTCGAGCTGGTATAGCCATTCCAGCGCTTGCGTGAACTCTGCGGCGCTGCCAGGTGTTACCAGGCGACCGTTTACTCTGTCTCGTACCACTTCGCGGCTGCCGCTGGCATCCACTGCAATAACCGGCGTGCCAGCGGCCATGGCTTCCGTGAGCACCATACCCTGGGTTTCGCTGGTAGAGGAAAAGACGAACGCATCCATGGCGGCGTAGGCATCCCGCTGTTCCACCCCCTGCAGGGTTCCGGGCATGTGCAGGCGGTCGATGAGCCCGCGACTGGCAAACAGGGCCTTAACACCTGCGGCGCTGGGGCCGCTGCCCACCAGCAGGAAGTGAACGTCGCTATGGGTTCGCAAAAAGCTGGCCACCACGCCAGCGAGAAAGTCGAGGTTCTTTTCCGGCGCCAGCCGGCCCAGATGGCCCAGCACAAAGGCCCCGGCGGGTATTGCCATGCGGGTGCGCGCGGAGAGACCGTCTCCGGGGGTGAACTGGAGCTCAGATACTCCGGTCGGAACCTCAGCTATCGGTGTGGCGACTCCCCGTGACTTCAGTAGCGCGGCCACACTCTGACTGGGGGCAAACACCAGGCTGGCCAGATTGGCGTAGCGGGTGGCAAGTTCGATTACAAATCGCTTCAAGACCTGTGAATCTGCCGGGACATAGTGGGTGTAGCGCTCATAGAGGGTGTGGTGGGTAAAAACCAGTGGCAGTTCCCGCTCGCGCGCGATACGCAGCGCGGTCATGCCCAGCAGGAAAGGGTGATGGGAATGGACGATATCCGGTTGAAAATCCTCCAGCTTTTCCCGCAAGTCGCCGCTGAAAGGGAGAGCTACGGAAAAATCACTGCCATTGAAATTCTGCAGGGCGTGAATGCGCACAACGTCGCGCTCACCCCTTATCTCAGACGGAAAAGTGGGCGCTACAACCAGCACCCGGTGTCCCCGCCGCCGGTATTCGTCACTGAAGGCAGCCACCGAGCGGGCGACCCCACCCACGTGCGGCAGGTAGGTGTTGGTGAGCATCACAATGTTCACAGGGCGGTAAGCTCCACCAGGCTGGTGTCCGCGCTCGCCACGGCTGCGACGAAACCAATAGGTCGCACCTCGATGGGGGGCTCCCGGCGATACCACTCCGCTATCCACCGGACCTGGGGCCTGGTGCCGGGGATGATTTCCAGCGAGATTTTGCCAAAGCGGGTGAGGGCGGGGCCGAAGGTGATTGGCGCCCGAGCCGATTCGTCGGTGAGCCATTCCGGCGGCAAACCGGAAGCCAGTATGAGGGATTCGCCCTCCTCGCGCACAAAACAGTTGCGCTGCATGGCGATCCACTCCGCCGCCGCCCAGGCGTGTTGGCCGTCGCCCATACAGCCGCCCAGGGAGTGGGGGTGGATGGCTTCCGGCCACTGGCCTGTGGGTGAGGCCAGGGCCGCGACATTGCGCATGAGCTGGAGGCAGCGGCTATCCCCGGCGCGCAGCATCACCTGGGCGATATGCAGGGTGAGGTAGGCATTGATACCGGAGTGAATCATATCCTGGAAGAAACCACCGCCGACAAAACAGTTGTCCAGTAAATACTCCACCAGGTCTGTCAGGCGGGGATCCTGTGCGGGATAGAGCTGTAGAGGGTAGCCGGCGGCGATGGATCCAATGGCGCCGGAATCCAGCCGGCGATTCGGGGAAGCGGGCATCGCGGGCCGTCCCAGCCGTTCGGCCACCGCAGCCAGGCTGGCGTCGATGGTCTGGCGAAAATCCATCGCCTGGGCGGTAAAGGCCTCGCGTTCTTGCTGGAGTCCCTCGCGGTCGCAGATGGCTGCGGCTGCCAATTGTCCCCCCAGTCCCCAGAAGTCGTCCCAATAGTAGCAGTCGTTTGGGCCCAGGTGCTCGGCGCTGAAGCCCGCCGGCAGCAAGCCGCCGCAGCGACTGCCGTCCCTGGGGTTGCGTTTAGAGTCAATCCAGCGGGCCCCGCGCAAAACCGGTTCTCGCCAGCGGGACTTGAGGTGCCGATTGGTCAGTTGGCAGAAAATATCGAATATCCACAGGGCCTCTCCGTTGGAGTCCCACTCACCGTCCTGGGAGTGGAAGAAACCATCACCCTTTTGCCGTTTCGGAAATTGATCCAGAGCGCGTTCGGCGCGCTCCACAAGTCCCGCATAAAGCAGTGACTGGATCATGAAGGCCGCATCGCGAAACCAGAACCGCTTGTAAGTGAAGGGGCCGGGGTAAACATCGCAGGGCGAATGCAGTATCAGGGTCCGTACGGCCGCATCATAGATAAACTGCAAATGCGGGTCTGGTACCGACAGGGCGCAGTGATTGTGCAGGCAGTCGGCCCAGCGCTGGGCGGGGCCGGAAGTATGTTTGTCGCTGTGCAGTGGAATATGCACGCTGATATCCAGTGGGTCGCCGGATTCAACGCGAAACATGGCGCCGGCGGTAGCCATGCCCACTTCACATTCGCTGTGGGTCCGGCCTCCAGTATCCTCCAGGTGCAGGAAAACATCGCCGTGCCGATAATCGGATGCCAGATGCCGCTCCACCGGGCGGTCGAACTCCACCGCCTGCTTCTCCTCGATCAACCAGCTGCGGCGGCGCTCGTCCAGTCGCACCTTGTGCAAAAAGCTGACACCCTCGGGGTTGTATGGCCGCAGTGCCACCACCAGCCAGCCGCCTTGCCGGCACTCAGCCGTCAGCTCCAGTACACAGTGGCGATCTTTAATGCCGCCCTCTACCAAAACCCGGTTGCGCAGGCGGTTGCCACCACTGGCGGTTTCGGTGACCACGGCAATATTGCTTCCCATTTCCAGTCTCTGGCAGCAGTCGTCCGTCTTAGCCGGTATCAGCCTGTCGCCGCTGTCATCCACCACCCATACATCAATCGACCAGCTGTCGTAATAGGGCATCAGCAGACCGCGGGGGTCGACGATAGGCATTTCCTCGCAGTCCGGCTGGCCCACGGCGGTCCAGTTGCGGTGGCTGAGATTGCAGTGGGTGATGGAAAAGGCACGGGGAATAAACGACTTGTCGGTGGGGTCAAACTGGCGTTCCACCCAGTAGGGCCAGACCCAGTCCAGATTGTGCTGAATCACCTTGCTGTTCATCAGCGCGCGGGCGTGGAAAACCACTCCTGCGCGCAGCAGTTCTATGGGCTCGGCAACTTCCGAGGGCTCCGAAAACCGTTGCAGGCGCGCCATCACCGAAAGCGGGTCGAGAAAGCCGTGTGCTCTGGCGAATTTGCCGACCATGAACCGCCAGGGCAACCATTTCATCCAGGGCATCAGAGGTCCTCGATATCAATTTTTTGCGCCAGAGCGCGGCGGGCAAAACGCATCAGTCCCACCACACCGACGATAGCCAGAATGAATCCCAGCACATAGAAGGCCCATTGCACCGGGGTGCGCCCGGCGTCCATGCTGCCCATTGTGGCCAGGTCGGAGGCGATAGAACCTATATAAACATTGTGTACCGTCAGCGGGATGATGCCGATCAAATTGCCCAGAACGAAATCCCACAGGCGCACAGGCGTGAGACCGAAAAAGTAATTGGACAGTTTGAACGGAAACAGCGGCACCAGTCGCGTGAGCATAATCAAGCGCCAACCTTCGTCCCGCATGATTTCCCCCAAATTGGGCGGTTTCACGTGAGATAGCAGCCAGCGCGAAGGGCGGGGCCCTATACAGTAGCGGGCGATCAGGAATGCGATGGTGGCGCCGAGTACAGTACCGGCCAGGACGAAGATGGTGCCCTTTATCACACCGAATACGAATCCGGCCCCCATGGTGAAAACCACTCCCGGGGCCAGGCAGACAATTGCCGCCGCCATGATCAGAACGAACAGTAGGCTCGCGTGCCAGCCCTGGCCGTCGAGCCACTGAAGCAGGGTGACGAGTTGGTCGTCGAGATCGAAATACAGAATCAGGCCGAGGGCCAGGGTCACCACCAGGATGCAGACCACTGGAATCCATATCGGAGAACTCTTCACGCCTTTACCACGCCCCGAGTCGATACTGCAGACCGGGAACACTTCGCGGCCTTCCACTTTACAGCCTAGCCAACTGTTTGCGGCCATCCGCCTTTTGGCCCGATGCAGTGCAACTGGACCCGGATCGCTGTGTAAATGAGGGAATTCCGGCCCTCCGGCCACCAGGGGTAAAGCCGCGGTCCAGTTTGTTTCGCGGGAGATTTGTAAATTTATTATCAGCTTAAATTTATTTAATAAAATCAATTAGTTATGGTAATTTTTTAAACTTAAGTATACAGTTTGGATATATGCCCACACCCCTCACTCTTCCCGATGACTGGAGTAATATCCCTGGCCTTGGAGGCATCCCGGCATCCTGCTACACTCGGCCGCCCTCAAACGGCAGGCGATGCGATGCCCATGAATGCTGCTGACCGCGACACAAACAGGGTTCAGTAAAGGTCCGGCGTTCCCACAGTGCCTATGACTCCACTTCCCCTCTACTTTCAGAACGGCGCGGCGGTAGCGGAATTGCCCCCGGACCACAGCATCTCCAACGGGCTGCTGGAAACCATGCGCTGTCAGGGTGGCAACTTGCCGCTGTGGCCATTGCACCTCGCGCGGCTGCAGCGCTGCAGCGCTTTACCGGTGGACCAGTTACAAAGCCTGGAACAGGGGGTCAGGACGGCGGTGGCCGAGCTGGAGGGCCGGGTGCTGAAACTCCGGTTGCGATACGGCAGGATGGGAGGTGACCGCTACTGGGATCTGACGGTCTCGGAGTTGGATTCCGGCCCCCTGTCGGCACAGGGCGCCACTCTATTTCTGTGCAAGACCCGGTTGCTCACTTCCCGGGGCGTGAACCCCGGCTGCAAAAGGCTATCGCGGAAACGATATAATCTCGCCGCCGCTGAGCTGCCGTCGGAGTGCGGCCCCTGCGAAGGCCTGCTGATGGACGACAGCGACCAGGTGATAGAAACACTGCATGGTAATATTCTGCTGCGGCAGGGGAGCGACTGGGTGACTCCGGATCTGACCGGCGCAGGTGTGCGGGGAGTGATGCGGGACTGGCTCCACAGCGGGATTCCGCTGCTGGAGCGGCCCTGCTCGCTGGACTCTGTACTGCAAGCAAAAGAGCTGGCGGTGTGTAACAGTGTTCGCGGCATAGTCCCGGTGGTGGAACTGTTGGGTTTTCGCCGCTGGAGGCCCGGTGAGGCAACGCAAAACCTGCAACGGCTGGTCGCGGAAGGGTTGTGGTGAGTAGACAAGCAAATTGGAGGCGCCTATCCGTCGCTTTGTAATCGGCACTGTCCTGGTGGCCGCAGTGGTTTCGGGTGCTGCCCTGTGGGCGGCGCAGGCCAGCCTGGTGCGCCCGCTGGCCATTCCCGGGGAGGGGCTGCGTATCGATGTGGAGGAGGGGAACAATCTGTCCCGTGTCCTCAACCGGCTGAGCCGGCAGGGTGTGATCCAGTGGCCCCGCCTCGCAGTGCTCTATGCGCGCTGGCGTGGGGAAACGGCCATTCACGCGGGGGAATACCTGCTCCCCCAGGGTTCCAATGCCATGGATCTGGTGGGCCGTCTCAATCGCGGCGATGTAACCCGCTACCGCCTTACACTGGTTGAGGGCTGGACCTTTCAGAAGGCGCTCAATCAGGTCCGCTCTGGCCGGAAAATAGTCAAGACCGCACAGGGCGAGACCGCAGAGGCAGCGGCGCAGGCACTGGGGCTCGCAGGGGAAAGTCCCGAGGGTTGGATTTTTCCCGATACCTATATCTATCGCTCCGGGACCAAGGATATGGATTTGCTTCGGCAGGCCCACAAGCGGATGCAACAGGTGCTGGAGGAGGAGTGGCAGGCCCGCGCTGCGGAGCTCCCCTACGACTCCCCGTACCAGGCCCTGATCATGGCTTCGCTGGTGGAAAAAGAGACGGGTCAGCCATCCGAACGCGAAGCCATTGCCGGCGTGTTCGTGCGCCGGCTCAATAGAGGTATGCGGCTGCAAACAGATCCGACGGTAATCTACGGCCTTGGTGAGACCTACGATGGCAATCTGCGCCGCGCTGATTTGCAGCGGCCAACACCTTACAATACCTATGTCATTCGGGGACTGCCGCCCACGCCGATAGCCCTGCCCGGGCGAGAGGCGATTCGGGCTGCGCTCAACCCCGAGGATGGGAACAGCCTTTACTTCGTCGCCAAGGGTGACGGGTATCACCATTTTTCGGCGACACTGGCCGAACACAACCGCGCTGTGCGCGCCTATCAGCTCAGGCGCCGCAGCGACTACCGCTCCAGCCCGGCACAGGGGGACTGACTTGAAGCGTGGGAAATTGATCACCCTGGAAGGGGGAGAGGGTGTCGGCAAGTCCACCAATCTGCTGTTTATCACCCGCTGGCTGGAACAGCGGGGGGTCGGTTTCGTACAGACCCGGGAACCCGGCGGCACACCTCTGGCAGAGCAACTGAGAGAGTTGCTGCTGAGCCGGCGGAAGGAGCAGGTGGATCCCACTGCAGAATTGCTGATGGTATTCGCTGCCCGCGCCCAGCATCTGGCGGAGGTTATCCAGCCCGCACTGACAAGGGGTGAGTGGGTGATTTGCGATCGGTTTACCGATGCAACTTATGCCTACCAGGGCGGTGGCCGGGGGCTGGACGGCGTGTTGATCGGGCAATTGGAGCAGATGGTGCAAGGGGAACTGCGCCCGGACAAGGTGCTGTTGCTGGATCTGGACCCGCAGGTGGGCTTGAAGCGGGCTGCGGGAACAGGGGCTGCGGACCGCTTCGAAAGTGAACAGATCGCCTTTTTCGAACGGGTAAGGGCGGCTTATCGGGCGAGGGCCGCGGCGGCACCGGAGCGCTATACGATCATCGACGCCAGTGCATCCCTCGAAAGTATTCAACACCAGCTTCAGTGTGAACTGGAACGCCTCTTGCTGGAAGCTTAGGTGGCCAGAGGTGGATTATTTATGGGCACAATTTTGTGATACACGTGCCCAATTATTTATATGTAAATCATTAGGTTAAAAATTTAACTTAATGCTTGATCTCGGTTTTCGGGTGAGTGGACTTAAATAGGACGGGATAGGTATCCAGTGCCGGACAGTAACAAATACACGCCATCCGCGACCCCGTCACCTCTGCCCTGGCAGGGGAAATCCTGGCAGCGGCTCGGCGCCCAGTGGCGGGCGGAACGCTTTCCGCACGCCTTGTTGTTAAGCGGGCAGGCAGGTCTCGGTAAACGGCGTTTTGCAGAAGCTTTTGTCGCGCTGGTGCTGTGCGAGCAGCCGCGCGATGGGCTGGCGTGTGGCGACTGTCGGGGCTGCCGTCTGTGGCAGGCGGGTTCGCACCCGGATTTTCTCCGGGTCGAGCCGGACAAGTCCGGTGGTCCCATCAAGGTGGAACAGATTCGCCGGTTGGGGGAATTTGTTGCCAGGACCAGCGGCAGAGAGGGCGCGCGGGTGATCTGGCTGGCACCTGCGGAGGCGATGAATGCCAGCGCGGCCAACGCTTTGCTGAAGAACCTGGAAGAGCCGGCAGCGGCGGTGATCTTTTTGCTGATCACCGACGCAGCGGCAGGGCTGTTACCGACGATTCGCAGCCGTTGCCAACTGTTGCCCTTTGCGGCGCCACCAGAGGATACGGCGTTGAGCTGGCTGAAGGCGGGCGGTCTCGATGGCGAGATCGGGCGGCGGGTACTGGCGCTGGCGAGTGGTGCGCCGCTGTTGGCGCTGCAGCTGGCGGAACCGGAGTTCCGCGAAGCCCGTGATCAGTTCCTACAGGATCTGTCAGCGCTCAGCCGCGCTGGCGCTAGCGCCGTGGCGATAGCCGGGCGTTGGGCAACCCCATCCGGCGATATAGAACTCACTATGTTGCTGCAGTTCTGGCAGCATTGGGTTACGCAGATGCTGCGTGCGCGCAGTTGCGATCTGACCCTGGACCCGCAAATCATGGGATTGCTGCAGCGACTGCCCAGGGTGGGGCAGAGAGATCTGCGCGCTCTGTTCACCTTTTACGATCACCTGTCCCAGGGGCGCCAGGCACTGGTGAGCGGAGCCAATCCCAATCGGGTTTTGCTGCTGGAGGAACTGTTGGTGCGATGGGGGAGGCTCTACCAGTGACCGGTTGCGACGAAGCTACTGCACCGGTGAGGTGCGGATTCTGTGGAATCTGGACAGCCGCCGGCTGCTCGGATAAGTTATCCCGGTACAGGAACAACAGGGGGCGATCATGAAGGCCATGGGAGGCGGTGCCCGCAACGGCATCCTTTCATTGAAGATTCGCGACAAGTCGGTGCTCTATGCGGCCTATATGCCGTATGTCAAAAACGGCGGCCTGTTTATCAGTACGGACAAGGCCTACAACCTTGGCGATGACGTATTCCTGCTGCTCAGCCTGATGGATGAGCCGGAGAAGGTCCCGGTGGCGGGTAAGGTAGTCTGGGTCACCCCCACCGGTGCCCAGGGCAACCGCACTCCCGGTGTGGGGATCCAATTCAGCGATAAGGACCACGTAGCGCAAAACAAGATTGAGACCTATCTGGCCGGATCGCTGGAATCGAACCGACCGACTCACACGCTGTAAATACCCCATGCTTGTTGATTCTCACTGTCACCTGGACCGGCTAAAGCTGGATCAATTCGATGGCGGCCTCGATGCCGTACTGGCGTTGGCCCGCGATCGTGGCGTGCATAAGTTTTTGTGTGTGGGCATCAGCCTGGACAATGTCGAGCGGGTAGTGGAGCTGGCGGCCGCTTATAGTGACGTGGTCTGCTCCGTCGGTGTGCATCCACTGGATGTGGAGTCAGGGCTGGCGGAAGTCGATACCCTGCTGGCGCTGGCACGCAAGCCCGGTGTCGTCGCGCTGGGGGAAACCGGTCTGGATTTTTATTACAGCACTGACACCAAGGAAATTCAGCGGCGCAGCTTTACCGCGCACCTGCAGGCGGCCGGGCAGGCCGGGCTGCCGGTGATAGTGCACAGTCGCGATGCCCGCGAGGAAACCATCGACCTGATTCGGGCCCATGGAAATCCGGAGCACGCCGGGGTACTGCACTGCTTCACAGAGAGCTGGGAGATGGCCAGAGCGGCGCTGGATCTCAATTACTATATCTCCCTGTCCGGCATAGTGACCTTCAAGAATGCGGCGGCACTGCGCGACGTTGCCCGCAGGATTCCCCTGGACCGACTGCTGGTGGAAACCGATTCCCCATACCTGGCACCGGTTCCCTATCGCGGCAAATCCAATATACCCGCGTATGTACGCGAGGTGGCGGAATTTGTCGCAGATCTGCGCGGCTTGCCCTTCGAGCGGCTGGCCGAAGCGACCACTGAAAACTTTTTCCGCTTGTTTCCCCGGGCCGTTTGAGCCCATTACAGGATTTGACTCTCTATGATGCAGCGACAATTGCAGCTGATGCTGACCCTGCAGGATGAAATCAATACGCTTGTCAACACTGACTGGCGGCAGCAGAATTTTCCCTGGTACCGGGCCATCTGGGTGGAGAGCGCCGAACTATTGGATCATTTCGGTTGGAAGTGGTGGAAAAAGCAGGAGCCGGAGCTGGACCAGGTCAAGCTGGAGCTGGTCGATATCTGGCACTTTGGCCTCAGTCTCGAGCTGCAGCAGGGCAGTCCGGATCAAGTGGCCAGTGCCATGGAGGCGGAGCTGAGCGGGCGAAATAGAATTGCCGGCGATTTCCGTGCGAATCTGGAGACTTTTACCCTCAATACCCTCGCCAGCCGTCAGTTCGATCTCACGGGATTCGCGCAACTGCTGGCCGACGTGGACATGGGTTTCGATGAGCTCTACCGGCGCTATGTAGGTAAGAATATTCTCAACCGCTTCCGGCAGGAACACGGGTATAAAGACGGCACCTACCTCAAGGTGTGGCGCGGCCGCGAGGACAACGAGCACCTGGTTGAGCTTACCGACAGCCTGGACACGGGCGAGGCGGACTTTGCAGAGCAACTCTACAGGGCCCTGGCGGAGCGTTACAGAGCCGTGTCCAAGGCTCCGGCCAACTAGGACCTGTTCACACTAACGGGCGGCAAAAAGCCTTCCCCGGCTTTCCCCTGTCCGGTTTTGCGGCAGATGTCCAGCATGCCCTCAGTGTCAATTCAAGCGGTTGCGCGCTTGATTCGCGACCCGAAGATCCGTGTTCAGGACGGCAGGCTGCTGGAGAAACCGTTTCACTGGTCTGCCAGGGACCGGGCCAGGTGAAATTTGTCCCCAAGTCTCTATAATGCGGCCCGCCTACAATCGAGGGAGAACCATTGTGAAAGCACCTGTACGTGTTGCCGTCACCGGCGCGGCTGGCCAGATCAGCTATTCTCTGCTGTTCCGCATCGCTTCGGGCGAAATGCTGGGCAAAGATCAACCGGTCATTCTGCAACTGCTGGAAATCACCCCCGCTCTGGAGGCACTCAAAGGGGTTGCCATGGAGCTGCAGGATTGCGCCTTTCCGCTGCTGGCGGGCATTATTCAAAGCGACGACGCCACTGTGGCGTTCCGGGACGCGGACTACGCCCTGCTGGTGGGCGCCCGCCCGCGGGGGCCGGGAATGGAACGCAAGGACCTGCTGGAAGCCAATGCGGCAATTTTCTCCGCCCAGGGCAAGGCACTGAACGATGTCACCTCCCGGAGTGTAAAGGTGCTGGTGGTCGGAAACCCGGCCAATACCAATGCGCTGATCGCCCAGCGCAATGCGCCGGATCTGGACCCGCGCAACTTTACCGCCATGACCCGCCTGGACCACAATCGCGCACTGTCGCAGCTGGCGGACAAGACCGACTCGTCGGTAAACGACATCACCCATATGACCATTTGGGGCAATCACTCATCCACCCAGTACCCGGATCTCCACCATGTAAAGGTTGCCGGCGGCAACGCTATGGATAAGGTGGAGCAGGGCTGGTACGAGGACGATTTTATTCCGACCGTCCAGCAGCGCGGTGCGGCCATCATCAAGGCCCGTGGCGCTTCTTCCGCTGCATCAGCGGCCAACGCTGCCATCGATCACATGCGTAATTGGGCGCTGGGCACAGCGGATGGCGACTGGACCAGCATGGCGATATACAGTGATGGCTCCTACGGCATAGAGGAGGGTCTGATTTACTCCTTTCCCTGCACCTGTCGTGATGGGGACTGGAGTGTTGTTCAGGATCTGGACATCAACGAGTTTTCCCGTGAAAAAATGCTGGCCACCGAACGGGAACTGATCGAAGAGCGTGACGCAGTGGCGCATCTGTTACCCTGATCCCTTCGGAATGGTTGCCCGGGGCAATTCGCCTAGCAGGCCGTTGAAATTCGCAGAATTTCGACAGCCTGGTACCGGAATATGGATGTTCCGGCAAAATCGACGACGCCTAAGTCGTTGATTTTGGAGGAAAAGTGAAAATCACATTTTTCGCTTTTCGTGTTTTGAAACAGGCAGGATGCCTTTTTCAACAACCTGCTAGTGAGTGGATTGCCTTTTTGGGTCTGTCTTTCCAGCAACGCTGTGGTTCGCTTCCGGAGCGTGCCGATGCCCAGACCCGGTTAAGCGGGCAATCCAATAGCTGATCCTTCACCCACTGGATTGTCGCCCTTGAAAAGCTGGGCAATCGTGCGAAAGAGCCTGCGCAGGCCTCCATCCCGCGGCGGCATTTCCTTGTAACCCATTAACCCGGCAACTTATAGTTGTCGGGTTGCTAACTGTCCGGCCGGGCGCGTATTTCAACTATTCTCTGTTGCGCGTCTACACTGAAAGGACCCGCCCGGCAACTCCGCTGAGGCAGTACTGAACTAACCAGAGGTTCCCTAGCTGGCCTGAGGACACTGTGCCATGGTTACTGAAGTGGGCCGAACCTCTCCGCGCAATGCCTGTATTCTACTGGCCCCGAACCAGTCCCTTTCGCTGGCCGGCAACCTGTGGGTCCTGGTTTCCCTGCTCGCGGTCTCTCTGGGTATCAGCATCGCTTTCGCTCTGTCCGGGGCCTGGATGATACTGCCCTTCGCGGGCCTGGAAGCCGCCTTGCTGTGTATTTTGTTGGGTTATGTCTACCTGCAGGGGACCAGGCGCGAAGTGATCCGAATTGATGGTCAGCGGGTAATACTCGATTGTTGTCGGGGGCATCGCCTGCGCAGTGTCTATCGACGTGAGTTTATCCGCGACAGCCTGTCGGTGCTGGTGCGGATGGAGGCAGGCAGCGGGCAGCCGGCATCGCTGAGCTTCAGTGGCCCCGAAGGTTGTCTCGAAGTCGGGGGCTTTCTTACCGATGCGGAACTGGCCGATCTGGTGTGCAAACTGGGCCAGTGTGGAATTTGCGCACGCAGGGAGCGGCACTACCGCGAAAAAGATTTTTAGCAATGCCCGGCAGTATTTTCATTATAATCGTCAGCATTTGAATCGACGTTACAGGAGGGGAGGGGCATGGCTTTTCCAAAATTGGGCAATCTCGCGCCGGCATTTACGCTGACGAATCAGGATGGCAGAAAAGTTTCGCTAAAGGACTTTCGTGGCAAGAAAAACCTGGTGTTGTACTTCTATCCGAAGGCGCTGACGCCCGGCTGTACCACCCAGGCCTGTGGCATCAGGGACAGCATCGACCAGTTCGCAAAGGCGGACACGGTGGTACTCGGTATCAGCCCCGACCCCGAGAGCAAGTTGCAGAAATTCATCGACAAGCATGGCCTCAATTTCGATCTGCTGGCCGATGAGGATCATAAAATCGCAGACAAGTACGGCTGCTGGGGACTGAAGAAGTTCATGGGCAGGGAGTACATGGGTCTGCTGAGAACCACTTTCATTATCGATCGACAGGGCCGCCTGCGGCACATCATCGACAAAGTAAAAACCAAAAGCCACCACGATGATGTGCTGAGTTGGATTGGCGATAATCTTGAGTGAAGGCAGAAAATAAAGCCGAAAGATTTTTGGCCTGTTTGCGGTTTCGCTTAGTCGGGCGATTATTAAGCGGTTGGGTAACCACAGGGTTAGAGGGTGCCGGTTATTGCGACTATTTGTTTGCTCGGTCCGGATGAAGATCTCCCTCAGTAAAATCCCCGCCGTCGGTAGGGTTATACCGTTGCTTTGGGCGCCCTTCCCAGGGGCGCTGGTTTATAAGTTTTTTTTAATTGATAAAGCAGATCCTGCGCACGCCTCTACGGCGCAAGGGGCTAAATGCTCGATAGCCCAGTCAAAACTTTAAAATTATCAAAAATATTTTATTAAAGCGGCGGGTGACGTTGAAAATAACTTCCACCTGACGGTGAGGTCATATCGCTGCCTGGCTGGTGTACAACAATTCGAGTACCAATCCACGGTTATATGAATAGATCCATTGATTGAAAAGTCCCGTTTCTATGGTCTGTAAGATTGCCTCGGCGTAAAAATCCCTTTTGTATTATTCCGGACCCCATTGGATTATCGAATTAATTAGTATAGGGGTACGCCAAATTGGCGTTTGACTGTTTTTTCACAATCGTCAAAAAAAAACCCTCCTGGCATCCCTTGCATTTCAAATCTTGGTCTATACTCGACTGTGTGAAGGAAAGGTGCGCCGGTAACCCAGTTGTATCCCTTTCGGGAGTTGCCGGGGCGCCAAGTAGTTTACAAATTGAACAGCTCTATGGAGGGTTCGATGTCTGCTTCAGTAACATCCTTTCAATCGGTTCATGACCCGCTCGCCAGGCGGCGATGGGACAGACTGAGGTGTTAAGGGATTCGCAGGACGCGGACAAAGAAAAATAACTACGGCTCACGGAACTTATAAGGAGCAGCTCGATGAATCATATTCAACCAGACCAAACCTCTCTTTCCGAAGACAAACCACTCCAGCAGGCCATGGCGTCGGGAGATCCCAATATTCTCGACCAGCTACTGGCACCGCCGGAGGCCACCAGCTTTGGCATAGCCGCGCGGGTAATCGATGTACTGGAACAGCGCATAGGCAAAGCATCGCTCGCCATTCGCCCGGTGGCGTCGGACCTCAGCATGTCGACCCGCACGCTTCAGCGCCGCCTGCAGGAGCACAGCCTCAGCTTCGCGTCGCTGCGTGACCATGTCCGTTTCCGCCACGCGGTGCATTTCCTCAAGGATACTGCGCTGAGTGTGGATGGCATTTCCAGGATCCTGGACTTCTCCGACCGGACCAGCTTCACCAGCGCTTTCAAGCGCTGGACCGGCATGTCCCCAACCGGCTATCGACGTCAGGTTCGACAGCGCTTCTAAATGTGTCACAGGGCCGCGCGGCTTTGGTCGCGCGGCCCGCCTGACATTGCTTCCAGGTGTTAAACCCGTTAGAGTTGGCGGCAAATTTATAGGCTGACTCTTATCGAGGTTTGCGAATGAGTTTTTTTATCCCCACTGCAATGGCACAGCAGGCGGCTCCCGCACCGCAGGGTAATCCGATGGTGACCCTGCTGTTGTTTGCCGGCCTGTTTGTCTTTATGTGGTTGTTTATTATCCGGCCACAACGTAAGCGCCAGAAGGAACATCAGGAACTGGTGAGCGCCTTGAAGAAGGGCGATGAGGTGGTCATGAGCAGTGGTATGCTCGGCCGTGTCGAAAAAGTAGACGATGACTACATACTGCTGGAGGTGGCTGACAAGATGTCGCTGAGGTTCCAGAAGGTGGCGGTGCATGCGGTTCTGCCCAAGGGTACTATCAAAAACGTCTAAACGGACCGGATACAGCTGTACCGGAATCGTCTGAGCCCGGCCCTGGCCGGGTTTTTTGTCTCCTCTCTGTGAAGGTGCGCCATGTCTCTCGCCTTTCCTGCCCGGGTTTCCCTGGCTCGGCTTCCCACTCCGCTGCAACCACTGGATCGCATCAGTGAAAAGTATTCAAAGCCCTATGGCGGACCGAGAATCTGGGTCAAGCGTGATGATTTGACTGAGAGCGGCATGTCCGGCAACAAGCTGCGCAAACTGGAATTCGTCGCCGGCGCCGCGCTGGAGCAGGGTTGCGACACCTTGATCACCTGTGGTGGTATCCAGTCAAACCATTGTCGCACCACCGCCCTGGTGGGCGCTCGGCTGGGGCTGCGCGTGCAGCTGATATTGCGGGGGCAGCACAGTGGCGCAGCCGACGGCAATCTTCTGCTGGACGAACTGGCGGGCGCCATAGTTGCTTTTTATCCACCCGGGCAATACTTCAGCCAACTGGAGCAGTTGTTCGACCATTGGCGGGGCTATCATGCACAGCTGGGGCACAAATCGCTGAGTATCCCCACTGGTGCCAGTGACGGTTTGGGCATCTGGGGCTATATCGCCGGGGTGCAGGAGCTGTTGGAAGATTGTCGCAACGCGGGCTTCGAGCCGGAGCATATAGTCTGTGCCACTGGCAGCGGCGGTACCCAGGCGGGTTTGACCCTCGGGGCGCACATCGCCGGCGTCCGGACCCATGTCACCGGCTTCGCCGTCTGTGACAGTGCCGACTATTTTCGGCGCAAAGTGCTCGAGGATGTGGGACAGTGGCGGCAGGCCACGGGCAGCAATGTCGATGAGCGGGCCCTGGACATTCGCGTCAATGAGCACTATATCGGCCCGGGCTACGCATTGGCAGAGGAGCCGGTTTACCGGGCTATCAGCGAGGCGGCCAGGCTGGAGGGGCTGATACTGGACCCGGTTTATACCGGCAAGGCGTTTTATGGACTGCTGCAGGAGCTTAGCAAGGGGACCTATAGCGATTGTGACAACTTGGTATTTGTGCATACAGGAGGGCAATTCGGCCTTTTTCCCCACCGGGAACACTTCTCTTTCCCTCCCTGAACAGGCTGGTTACTGTTCTAGGCGCCGGGAAACTGCTAACCTGCGCAGCGAATCTGGATCCTTTTTGTTCACAAAACAATCAAAACATAGTAACAGTAGTGAGGGCTTCGCTTGGAATCTTTTAATCATCTGCTGCTGACCCTCGATGGCTTCCTGGGTTCGGCTTTCTGGTTTCCCTGGGTTTTGCTGGGAGTGGGCTTCTTCTTTACCCTCTATTTGGGATTTCCCCAGATCCGCTATTTCGGCCATGCCATCAAGATAGTAAGGGGCAAGTACGACAAACCCGGTGACCCGGGGGATACCTCACACTTCCAGGCGCTGTCCACGGCGCTCTCGGGTACTGTTGGTACCGGTAACATCGGCGGTGTCGGTCTGGCAATTTTTCTCGGAGGGCCCGCAGCCCTGTTCTGGATGTGGGTGACCGCGTTTCTCGGCATGACAACCAAGTTCGTCGAGGTGACCCTTTCCCACAAGTACCGGGTCAAGGCCGCCGATGGATACTATGCCGGTGGCCCCATGTATTACATGGAACGGCGCCTGAATATGAAATGGCTTGCGGTTCTGTTTGCCATTGCCACTGTCATAAGCTCCTTTGGCACCGGCAGTCTGCCGCAGGTCAACAATATCGCCCAGGCCATGCACGATACCTTCGGCCTCAACAAGGCGCTGACCGGTGGCGTATTGGCCATCCTGTTGGGCCTGGTGATCATCGGCGGTATCACCCGTATCGCCAAAGTGACCTCCACCATAGTGCCGGTGATGGCAGTGCTTTACATTGTCGGTGCGCTGGCGGTGATCATCTACAACTACCAGAACATCATTCCCTCTTTTGAGGCGATTTTCCGGGATGCCTTCAATGGTACCGCGGCAGCCGGCGGCTTCCTCGGCGCCACCTTCGCCTACGCCTTCAATCGGGGCGTCAACCGCGGGCTCTTTTCCAACGAGGCGGGGCAGGGCTCTGCACCCATAGCGCACGCCTCAGCGAGAGCCGATGAGCCGGTTTCCGAAGGTATGGTGTCACTGCTCGAACCATTCATCGATACTATTATCATCTGTACCCTCACCGGACTGGTTATCCTGTCTTCCGGTGTCTGGACCGAGAAGCATATGAATCGCTTCGAGCGCGCGGATCTGCTGGTGGTCGATGGCACCTATTCGGATGCCAAGGCGGAAGATGTACAGACGCTGTTCAGTTATCTGAGCGGCGGCGACAGCGAGGTTAAGCCTTTTAACGGTCACCTTGTGGTGGCTGACGGACGCGCACTCAATGAGGAAGAGTTCACGGTAATCAATGCCCGCTCAGTAGCGGAGGATGTTGAGTATCGTGTGGGCGAGGATGAGTTCAGTGGTGTGCTGACGGTAGTCGACGGCGAATTCGTGAATCCCGATATTGAAATCTGGGGTAATTCCCTGGTGCATTCCGTCGCCCTGACAAATATAGCCTTTAAGCGGGGGTTCCTGGGAGATTACGGCAGCCTGATTGTCACCCTGGGTATTCTGTTGTTCGCCTTTTCAACGGCGATCGCCTGGTCCTACTATGGTGATCGCTCCATGATTTACCTGTTCGGCCCCCGAGCGGTCATGCCTTATCGCCTGGTCTATGTGGTTGCCTTCTTTTGGGCCGCGATAGAGGATACTACAGTGATCTGGAACCTGTCGGCGGTGACCATTGTAATCATGACCCTGCCCAATCTGTTTGGTATTTCCATTCTGGCGCGGGAAATGAAGGGTACGGTCAAGGACTACTGGAAGGACCCGAGTCACAAGTAGGCGAAACCCGGATATAAAAAGGCGGCCTTGAAGGCCGCCTTTTTAATGGTGATCCAATTCAGACATTGAGCAGGAGGTACTCCCGCTCCCAGGAACTGATCACCCGATTGAACTCTTCATACTCATCGCGCTTGATCGCGCTCCACGCGCGGACAAATTTGTCTCCAAACATCTCTGCAGCCTCATCGCATTCCGCCAACAGACTCAGCGCGTGTTCCTGTGTCCGCGGAAGCGAAATAGGCTCGTAGGAGCAGTCACCTTCATAGGGCTTGTCCGGTTCTATCTCGTTGATGATACCCAGATAGCCGCAGGCCAGCGAAGCGGCGATCGCCAGGTAGGGATTGCAGTCTGCGCCTGGAAAACGGTTTTCCAGGCGTTTTCCCTGCGGTGCGCTGTCCGGTACCCGCAGGCCGGTGGTGCGGTTGTCATAGCCCCAGTGCAAACTGGTGGGTGCCGCCATTTCCGGGGTGAAGCGGCGGTAGGAATTGACGTTGGGCGCAAAGAAACTGATAAACCCGGGAATGTATTTTTGCATTCCGCCAATGAAGTGCATAAAAGTCCGGTTTTCTTCGCCCTGAGCATCCACAAAGATATTCTGCCCCGTTTCCACATCCACGATACTCTGGTGAATATGCAGGGCGCTGCCGGGCTCGTGTTCCATTGGTTTGGCCATGAAGGTGGCGTATATACCGTGCCGGAGCGCGGTTTCACGCACAGTGCGCTTGAACGTGAACACCTGATCCGCCAGCTTCAATGGATCCCCGTGAAGAAAATTGATTTCCATTTGCGCAGTGCCAGACTCGTGAATCAGTGTGTCGACGTCGAGCCCCTGCGCTTCGGAGAAGTCGTACATATCCTCGATAATGGGTTCGTATTCATTGGCAGCATCGATACTGTAGGACTGCCGCGTCTTTTCGGTGCGCCCGGACCGGCCAACCGGCGCCGAGAGCTTTTCATCCGGGTCCAGGTTGCGCTTGACGAGATAAAACTCCACCTCTGGCGCCACCACCGGTTTCCAGCCCTTGGCTGCGTACTTGTCCAGGACAAACCTGAGGATATTGCGGGTACTGATCGGATGCAGCTGGCCGTCCCGGGTAAAACAGTCGTGTATGATCTGTGCGGTGGGCTCGTTGGCCCAGGGGTTAAGTCGCACCGAATCCGGGTCTGGAACCAGCAGCATATCCGTGTCCGCAGGGTCCACCAACTCGTTGTGCTCGTCGACAAAGTCTCCCGTCACTGTCTGCACCAGGATGCTCTCCGGCAGGCGGCTGTCCTGAGCCAGGAACTTGGACGTGGGAGTGAATTTTCCCCGCGCATTGCCGGACATATCGGGCACCAGACACTCTACCTCGGAAATATTATGCTCTCTGAGCCACTGTGTGATTTTGTCCATTGTTCACCTTGCTCGAAATGATCCGCCCCTGTGGGCAGTGCTGTGTATCGCTCAGTTATATGGGGCCGCCTGGTCTGCGCAGCACTGAACTCTGCCTCTCGATCCATATCCCCGCTCCAGCCGGGCCCGGAGGGCTATCGAGTTAGGGCCTGTTCACACTAACTGAATTGGCCCAAGTGTGAATAGCCCTTAGTATACGCACCGCGCCTGCGTTGGCAGACTGCCAGGTGACAGTCGCTTAAACACAGCCGCCCATCCGCTCGCCGGTGGATATGCCGGTGCACAGGTTTTGATTATTGCAGAAAACCGAATTATTATTCAACTTTACTGAAGAGTTATTCGGTTATTCCCTGGACACCACTGGAGAACACTCTATGTCCGCCACCGGCACCGCTGACATATTCCCCGGGCACGTCGAGTCCTACTATGCTGCCAGCGCCAATACGACGTCCGCTTATCCTTCGCTGGAAACTACTGTCGATGCGGATATCTGTATCATTGGCGCCGGTTACACGGGCTTATCCTCCGCTTTGCACCTCGCGGAACGCGGCTACAAGGTAGTGGTTCTCGAAGCTGAAAGGGTCGGTTGGGGCGCCTCCGGACGTAATGGTGGGCATGTGGGGGTCGGTCAGCGCCGGGGACAGGATGACCTGGAACATATGTTCGGCCTGGATACCGCCCGGCAGCTGTGGGACATGGGTGTCGCGGCGGTAGGGTTAGTGGAGGATCTCATCTCGCGCCACGGGATTCAATGCGATCTCAAACGCGGCATTATGCATCTTGCCGCCAAGAGAAGCCACGATGCTGACCTGGAGCGGGAAGCGGCGCTTTTGCGCCAACGTTACGGATACGAGCAGATCCAGTATATCGGCCGCGACCAGGCCAGAAGCCTGGTGGGATCCGAGCGCTATTATGGTGCCCAACTGGATAGTGGATCTCTGCACCTGCACCCCCTGAATTTTGCTCTGGGACTTGCGGATGCGGCCGCCAGCGCCGGGGTGGAGTTTTACGAGTACAGCCGCGTGACAGGCTATCGGGGTGGCACCCCATGCCGGGTGGAAACTGCCAGAGGGCAGGTAAACGCCAAGAATGTGATCCTGGCCTGCAATGGCTATCTCGGTCGGCTGGAGCCGCGCCTGGCGGGCAAGATAATGCCCATCAACAATTTTGTCCTGGCCACCGAACCCCTGTCCGAAGCGCTGGCGAAAGAGTTGATAGGCAATGATTACGCGCTACAGGACACGCTGTTTGTGATCAACTATTGGAAGCTTTCCGGTGATAACCGCCTTATTTTTGGTGGCGGCGAGAACTATACATCCCGGTATCCGCAGGATGTCCGCAGTTTTGTCCGCAAATATATGCTGCGAGTCTACCCACAGTTAGCGGGTACCAGGATTGGCTTCGGCTGGGGTGGAACCCTGGCGATTACCCTCAACCGCATGCCCCACATAGGCCGCCTGGAGCCCAACGTCTATTACGCTCAAGGCTACTCCGGTCATGGAGTGCCCACAGCTACCTTTGCCGGCAAGGTGATTGCCGAGGCGGTGGCGGGGACAGAGGAGCGTTTTGACGTATTGGCGCAAATCCCGACTCCAACTTTTCCCGGCGGCACCTTGTTGCGCTGGCCTGGCCTGGTGGCCGGTATGCTCTATTACGGCCTCAAGGACAAGCTCGGGAGTTGAGATCAGCGGCATGGCGCAGGATAAATTTGAATAATAATTCGGTTTATGAGATAACCGAGATTCGCAACTTCATTATTGTTGGGTGCGGCCATCGCTGTATCGGGTGGACAACCCTGAACAAAAACAAAGACGGGGGCTAAGATGCCTGTTAAAGACTTGTACTTGCAGTCCAGTAGAAACCTTCTCGCTTCCGCCATCGGTGGCATTGTCATCGCACTGAGTACCGGCGCCTCCGCCGCCGAGATTGAGGAGATCACCGTAACCGCACAGATGCGCGCCGAGTCCCTCAAGGATGTACCCATAGCCGTCAGCGCTTTCACAGGCGATATGGTCAAGAAAAGCAACCTGAACGATTTCAAGGACCTTTTTGCCCTGACCCCGGGTATTTCCGGTGAGACCAACGACTCTTTCTTCGATGCAGTATCTGTGCGCGGTGTGAACAACAACAGCTTCGGGAGCGGCAGCGATCCCGCACTGGGGGTCTTTCTGGATGGCGTCTACCAGAGCCGCACCGGGGCCACTCCCAGTCTCTACGATCTGGAGCGGGTCGAGGTGGTCAAGGGGCCGCAGGGCACCCTGTTTGGGCGCAATACCGCTTCCGGTGCCATCTCCATGGTGGCGCGAAAGCCCGGCGACACCTTTGCCGGGGACCTTTCCATTAACGCCGGAGAGTACAATCGCGCTGACTTCGAGGGAGGCGTAGACCTGCCACTGGGCGAAGACTTCGCCGTGCGCATCGCCGGAATACACCGCCAGGAAGATGGTCACATCGAAAACCTCGCCGGTGGACGGGACCTGGGGGCCAGCGAAACCGAGGCTGTGCGGATCACCACTGTTTACCAGGGTTTTGACAGCACCTCCATTACCCTGATGGCGCAGTACGAAGATCGCGAGGGTGACGGTACCATTTACCGCGCGCTGGACACCGACGGTGATTACGATCAGGTGTACAACGACGCCCAGGGCAAAGACGAATCTGAAATCGGTGATGTCATCCTAACCGTGGAACACGACCTGGCCAGTGGCACCACTCTCTCGTCCATCACCGGATACAAGACCCACAATTACAGCTACCTGGAGGATTTCGACGGTACTAGCGATCCCATCGATGTCTACACCCGTGATCAGAGTGGTGACTTTTTCAGCCAGGAATTTCGCCTGACCTCAAACAGCAGTGGCCCCTTCAACTGGGTCTTGGGAGCTTCCTACTATCAGGAAGATCTCGATGCCTTCTTTGCCGGTACCGACAATGAGGATTTCATCTGCGACGGTATCTATGCGGTCGAGTGGGAGGAGGGACTGGGTAGCTTCGATACCTGTGCGAGCTTGCCCCAAGACGTTCTCGACGAGGCGTTTGGTCTCGAGGGTGAAGCCTGGCAATACGCCCCCGGCAGACTTTCCATCGAAGCCGCCGATACCCGTGGCGAATACTCCGGTTGGGGTGTGTTCGCCAATACTACTTTCGATCTGACTGACGCCACCACCCTGGGTCTGGGGATACGCTATACCGAAGACCGGAAGAAATTCAGCGTGGATTCCCCCACTCCCGAGACGTTTACCAGCGGTTGGAACTACCAGGCGTTGTACACGGATGGCCCCATCAGCGGTGACAATACCTGGAGTAACGTATCCGGTCGTGCAACGCTCACTCAGGTGCTCAGTGATGCAGTCACGGCCTATGCCAGTGTCGCGACCGGTTATAAATCCGGCGGCTTTGACTATCTGACCTACCACATCATTGACCCCGCTTACGGCACCGACGAAGACAGCCAGGCCCAGTGGCTGGAAGAACAGGGTTACGAAGTAAACGCTGGTAATGCCGAACCCAACCGCTTTGACGAGGAGCAGGTCTTGTCCTATGAGTTGGGCGTGAAAGCGCGCCTGCTGGATAACCGATTGGCGCTGAACGCGGCGGCCTTCCACTATACCTACGATAATCTGCAGCAGGCGTTCTTTGTCGGTGCAGCGGCGGTAACCCGCAACGTAGGGGAGTCCCAAGGCCAGGGTCTCGAAATGGATGCACGCTGGTTGATTACCGATAACCTGGATCTCTATCTCGGGCTGGCATGGCTGGATACCGAGTTCAGTGGCGCACCCGAAGAGTTGTGTGAGAGCTGTGATGGCAATGAAATGGCATTGTCTCCGGATTTTTCCTCCTCCGCGATCCTCACCTACTCGCACATGACAGACCTTGGTGAAGTATCCGTATCCACCGAATACAATTATACCGATGAGCAGTTTTCCGATTTGGAGAACACCGAAGAAGTACGGCTCGATCAGCGTAATATCATAAACCTGCGCGTGGCGCTCACTTCCGCCGACGACAGCTGGACAGCGGGCATCTATGCCGAAAACCTCACCAATGAAGAGTACTACCACTGGGGATACGCGGAAGCGGACTACAATCTGCCAGCTACCAAGACAGATCCATCCCGCGGTCGTGTTCTCGGCGTTAACCTGGATTACCGCTTTTGAATCGCGGGCCACTTCCATACCAAAGCCGGCAGTCATGCCGGCTTTTTTGGCTTCAGATGCCTACCGGACAGCCCGGGTCAAAGCGATGGTTTTGGTGTTAAACTCCACCCCATGCACAGGGGGAGTCCGCTTTGTCCAATATTGAACAACGTAAACGCAAGAGCCAACTGGCCCCCCGTCGGGCTCCGGTTCAGGCCCGCGCACGGGAGCGTACCCGCCAGATTCTCGACACCACCGGGCGCCTGCTGGAGGAAGTGGGCCTCAACGACCTCACCACCATCCTCATTGCCCGGGAACTCGGAGTTTCCGTGGGCTCCCTCTACCACTATTTTCCCAACAAGCATGCCATCCTTTACGCTATGGGAGAACAGTGGCTCACTAGTATGACAACGGCACTTGAAGCACTGGCGGACTGTGAATTGGAGCTGATGCCGTTGGAGCAATTCGTGCAGGAGCTGCTGGACAGGCTGGTCGCTGTTTACCGCGAGCAACAGGGCCTGCTGCCGCTGGTTCAGGCCATGTGGGGAATACCGGAATTGCACGAACTGGACGAGAGGCATGACGAACTGGTGATCAATCATCTGATCGCCATGTTCAGGCGTCTCGACTTTCTGTGCCCGCCCAATGAATTGAATCGCCTCGCGCGCGCCACCCTGGAGTCCTGCCATGCGTTGTTGCTGGTGGTCGTCAACCAGTGCGGGGTCCGCTCCGCACGCACCCAGGAGGATTTGCAGGTGATGCTCCTGGCCCTGCTGAGCCGCCATCGCAGGGAGCGCCGGCCTGCTGGACTCGACGACGTGGAGTCCCCCTGATGCACCTGTCGAACAAACTGGTGATTGCGATATCGTCCCGGGCCCTGTTCGACTTGCAAGATAGCCATCGTGTGTTTGAAGAGCGGGGGCTCGAGGCTTTTGCCGCCTATCAGATTGAAAAAGAGAACGACGTTCTGGCCAAGGGCGATGCCTTTCCGCTGGTGGAAAAATTCCTGCGGATCAACCAATTGCTCAGTGGCGAAGCTGGCGTTGAAGTAATTCTACTGTCTCGCAACAGTGCCGACACCGGCCTGCGGGTTTTCAACTCCATTGAGCACTATGGCCTGAATATAACCCGCGCGGCCTTTTGTAATGGCGACAGCCCCTATCGCTATATTGCGCCATTTGGTTGTCACCTGTTTTTATCCAGTGACGGGCAGGATGTGCGCCGGGCCCTGGAACAGGGGGTTGCGGCTGCAACACTGGTTGCCGGTGGGGAAGGGCACCGCTCCGACCCTATACTGCGCTTCGCATTTGACGGCGATGCAGTCATCTTCTCTGACGAGGCTGAGCAACTTTTCAAGCGGGAAGGGCTGGCGGCTTTTGCCGCAGCCGAGCGGGCCAGGGCACAGACACCGTTGGGAGGAGGGCCCTTCAAAGGATTTCTCGAGGCTTTGCAGCGACTGCAAGTGGAGTTCGGTCCCGATTGCCCCATACGAACCGCCCTGGTCACTGCCAGATCCGCGCCGGCCCATGAGCGGGTCATTCGCACCCTGAGGGAGTGGAACATCCGCATCGACGAATCGGTATTCCTAGGTGGACTGCCGAAAGGGGAGTTTCTACGGGCTTTCGGGGCTGACGTATTTTTTGACGATCAGCCCAATCATTGTGCATCCGCGGCGGAACATGTGGCCACGGGACACGTGCCCCACGGGGTCGCTAACCTGGAAGACTAGGCGTTGTCGGCAGCCCCTCAGCAATGGCCGAAATTCTGCCCCAGGGCCCTGGCAAATTAGGGGAAAGAGACAGGTTGGCCCGATATTCGATGGGTAGTGGCGCCTCTTGCGGTGTCTTTCCTGCGCAAATTCACCCCATTATTTGCCCAGTAAGATACTTGGCTGCTATTCTTTTCTTGCATATCTTTCCGTAGTTTTATAACTGTACATGGACTGCCTCCTCACAGAGCAGGGGCGGCGACAATAGGGAAAATTACCAAGGGATCGACTATGAAGCTGCAGCAGTTGCGTTATATCTGGGAAGTTGCCCATCACGACCTCAATGTATCTGCCACAGCACAGAGCCTGTTCACCTCCCAGCCCGGTATCAGCAAACAAATTCGATTGCTGGAGGATGAGTTGGGTGTCGAGATTTTCGCCCGCAGTGGCAAGCACCTGACCCGGGTCACGCCCGCCGGCGAGGCAATTCTCAAAACTGCCGGTGAAATCATGCGCAAGGTGGAAAACATCAAACAGGTTGCGCAGGAATTCAGCAATGACCGGAGAGGCAGTCTGTCTATTGCCACTACCCACACACAGGCGCGATACGCACTGCCCGCCGTAATCAAATCCTTTATTACCCGCTATCCGGAAGTGTCCCTGCACATGAACCAGGGTACACCTATGCAGATTTCGGAGATGGCGGCGGACGGCACCGCCGACTTTGCCATCGCCACCGAAGCCCTGGAGCTGTTCAGCGACCTGGTCATGATGCCCGTATACCGATGGAACCGCTGCGTCCTGGTGCCGCGGGATCACCCTCTGTGCAGCACCTCCAAGCTGACCCTGGAAGAGGTCGCCGAGCACCCCATTGTTACTTATGTATTCGGATTTACCGGACGCTCCAAGCTGGATGAGGCGTTTTTGCAAAAAGGCCTGTCCCCCAAGGTGGTGTTCACCGCCGCCGATGCGGATGTCATCAAGACCTATGTGCGGCTTGGCCTGGGTATCGGCATCGTAGCAGACATGGCGGTGGACGAAGCGGAAGAGGACCTTGTAGCTCTGGATGCCAGTGGGCTATTCGAATCCAGTATCACCAAAATAGGCTTCCGCAAGGGCATATTCCTGCGAGGCTTTATGTATGAATTCATCCAGCAATTTGCCCCACATCTGACCCGTGAACTGGTGGACCAGGCAGCCTATGCCTCTTCCCGCGCAGAGGTGGATGAGATCTTTGCCGGTATGGAGCTGCCTGTATATTGACGATGAATGTGCTCCCTCATTGCATAACCCTCAACCAGCTCAACTCTTGTTTGGCGGCGTATATCGTCGAACTCGATTATTTTACGCCTCTCTGCTTCCCACTCTTAGCTCGAACCTTGCGTTCTGTGTGGACATAAACAGTATCGGTTGTGGCCATACTGGAGTGCCCCAAATCCTCAGATAGATCTTTGAGTGGGCGCCCGCGCTCAATTTCCATGCTCGCCCCTGTGTGTCTGAGCCAGTGTGTAGATGCTTCTTTAAGTTTCTGCGCACTATCTTCATTCTCAGCCTGACGCATTTCATCGTAGGCCCGATCTAAAACTTGCTGGACTACGCGGGTAAGCTGCCGGGAAGTCATACCGCCTTGTCCGCGAATTTTCTCGACAACGGGCTGAATCTCCCTTGAAGTTGGCAGTGGACTTAAGCCTCTATAAGCGCGATACCGTTTGAGAAAGGGAATGAAGCTATCTGGGACCGTTATGTCGCGTAATTTTCGGCCTTTACCGAAGATCTTTAGCCACCAGTTGCCATCAGAATCTTGCCAAAAATGGCTCATGATAGGGGTCCACTGGGGACGCTCAGATAGCTCTGATATGCGCAAAAACAAGGCTTTCAATGCACAAATTACAAACAAGCTCCGCTCATAGATAGGATCTTCGCTGGCCATTGTAAGTGCAACATCAAACACATATTGCCACTGGGCCTCGGTAAGCCGTCGGACTTCCTCTACCTGGGCATCCTTAATGAAATGACGGCAGTCGCGTTTGGCAATCTGCGCAGGATTACCGAACAGATATTCCTCGTTCATCAAATACTTATAGAAAGCAATAATCCCGGTAAATGTGGCGGATAAGGTTTGTTGTGACGGCTTGTACTTTTTTTTGTCAGAAGCTGAGTTACTAGTGTCACTGTTTTTTGGCAGCTTGAGCTTATACGGCGCCCACGATTTGTTCTGAATATATCGGCCGTTGTTGAGCATGAACTTGCCGTGGTTGGCCAGGCAGATCCAGGATACTGGCGGTTGCCAGCAGAAATCCGCATACTCGAGAATATCGGCCTTGCGCAGTCGCTCCATGGGTGTACCTTTGACGAGGAACACCCACAACAGGAAACGTTCGGTTTCATTTCGGAAGCGTGTAAAGGTATGCTCGGACTTGTTACGGCCCGTGTAGTTCAGGAACTCCTGACCCCAGTGCCAGTGGGCTTGCCACCAGGGCTCACCGGATTCCAGAAAGTATCGGACATCTGGATAATCATTGAAGCTGAAGTCCTTGAGTTCGCCATATGTGGGATATAACGGAATGGGTTTACGAATTGCCATGAGTAAGCCTGAAGTCCGGGTTTTCAATTGGAAATTCATTTTACTGGTTTTTATATTCTATGTCTAATACTAAACAGTATACGACATAGCGCGAGGCCTAGTGGCACAAGAGCTGTAGCCTGCCCGACGACATAACCTCGATTTTAGTTGATTAGTAGCGCCCCTCCTCTGTCGTTGAATCTAACCCGATTTGCGACCACTCAGCATGGTGCAGTCATAGCGTCTTTGGACGCGCGTATATCTCTCCAAACTCAATATCGAAGTCCACCAGCTCCGGTTGAATGCGCTCCAGCTCCGCACACAAGTCCACCAGCGCCGCCTTAACCCGATCCGCGGACTTCATGGAGCCGGTAAAGGCGCAGTGCGCTGGGCAGCGATAACCCGAGTTGATCACCATTGGTTTCTTAAACCGCTCCCTCACCCTGATCAATCGCTGCAAGGTGTCATCCGAGAAGTGGTTTTTGCCACAACAACGGCAAGCCAACTCCTCTTCCGTGAAGTAGTCGTTCTTGAACATGGGATCACCGGAAATAAAAAAAACCGCCAGGATCAACCGGCGAGGTTGTGAGTTAGGGGAGTATTTGTTTTACAGTAAAAGCCGACTTATGGCGGCCTATCAGGATGATAGCTGCACATACTTCTGCTGCAGCTTACCGGAAAATAGCAATTTCACTGCGCACTGTCAATACATACAGTCTGTTTTTTTGTCCAAGCTTTCAAAGTAACCTCAGTGTTTAGTTAGACGCCAGTCCTTTCTGTGTACATACTCCATGATTTTCAGAAGCATATTCTTTGGAGGCAGAAGCCCGCTCCGCCGTGTATGCCAAACTCACACCACGCATAAGCAAACGTAGTTTATCCAAAACCAACCAGGCTGTGTAGGCGCCGCTAATATGAGTTTCAACAACCTATGGGTATTGTTTCAGAATTAGACGGATATTTCTTCAACACAAACCGGACAACTCCACCTCAATGACGCAATCGCTATTAAACATAAGATCACCAGAGCCCGAAAAGCCCGCACTGGACGGGCTTAATTTAAAAAAGATGAAATTTCTCTAGAGATAGAGCGTAAGCGTCCGGGCATCACACCTTGTCAGCAGGAACCCAGTTATGGGGCAGCAGCTCGCCGATAGCACTGGCGCGATGCATCGGTAATCGCTGCATCACATCTTTCAGATACGCAAAGGGATCATGACCATTCAGCTTGG
>NZ_JBFLAB010000021.1:0-74970 GCF_040742695.1 Microbulbifer discodermiae
CCCTGCTGAAGCGAGGTGCTGCGAATCCAGCTTTCCAGGGTCGCTGCATCATGAGCGGTAATTGTAAAAACGTCCGGAGTATCCATGGGGCAAGTATACATGAAATCAAATCACGTAACCTTATTTTCCGCATAGCCCACTAGGTTGCTGCGCAATGCCAGCGCTAAGCACTGAATTTAAGGCTATCTTACATAATTGCGAGGGATTTCAAGGACTCTGTACATAGCTACGGATGCTTTAGATTGGCCGGTTTATAAACAAAGAAAAAGGGGCGCTAAAGCGCCCCTTTAGTTGACGATTGCTGCAAGTTGTCTAGAACTCGTAACTCACGCCAGCCCATGCATAGCGGCCTCTGAAGTCATAGGCGCTGTTCCAGTCGCCGAAGCCGGAGACATCTTCAGGCTCTTCGTCGGTGACATTATCAATACCTGCGGACAAACGCACCGCATCGGTTACAGTCCAACCTGCATTGAGGTCGAGATAGGTTACGGCGTCTATCGGCCGGAATGAACTTTCCCCATCGCTCAGATACCGGATATCAGTACCAACCTGCCAATCGTTGCCGTACCAAGTGGCACTGGCGAGGCCTCGCCAGTCTACATACAGGCCGCTGGTTGTGCCGACGAAGTTGACCAAATCAGTCTCAGTGCCGGATTGTTCATTGAACTCCTCGTACTCCAGCAGGTGCGTGGCCTGAGCACGCAGATCCAGCTGTCCTGCGTTGAAGTAGAAGCTCTTGGACACATCCAGGTCGATACCGCGGGTATCAGTTCGGCCAATGTTCAATTGCGCACCTTCGAGCTGGATAATCTGGTTGCCAGCACCGCGGGTAACAAATTGACAGGCGTCGGCAATCCCCTCCCGATAACAGTCGTCGAGAATACGCTGTAAATCGGGGGAGGTGATGGTATCGTCGATATGAATATCAAAATAATCCAGTGTGACAGACAGATCTTCTACAAAGCCCGGTGTCCACACTATACCCGCAGTGAAGGTTTTGGCTTCTTCTGGTTGGAGATCTTCGTTGCCGCCGATATTGGTCGGTACCTGGTTACCGGCCTGGGTGAACCCAGGATTAACAGCTGAGCAGTTGGCACCCTGACCTTCGCCATTGGCCGGACTGGTATCACAAGGATCGATCAGGAATTCAAAACTTTGAGCCGTACCGCTGAACAGCTCGTAAATGCCAGGTGCACGAAAGGCGGTGGAGTAGCTGGCACGAAAACGCAGATCTTCGATTGGCGCATATACCAGCCCAAACTTCCCGGTGGTTTCGCCGCCAAAAGTGCTGTAGTCAGAGTAGCGCACTGCTACATCTGCTGACAGCTCCTTCGCGAACCTGGCATCCTCAAAGATCGGTAGGTTGAACTCTGCAAACACCTCAGAAACATTGTAATCGCCGCCAGTGGCATCCTGCTGGTTACCAAAAGTATCGCCGCTTTGGGTTTCCGGGCTCGGATTGAACTCTCCGGACTCTTTCCGGTACTCCAAGCCAGTGGCAAAACCCAGTGCGCCGCCCTGGAACTGTATCGACTCAATGTCACCGGACAGGGATGCCCCAACATTGATCAGTTCATATTCGTTGTCTTCGCGGTCGTTGTAGCGGAAGTAATCGATAATCTCGGGGCTTATTCCTCCGGCAAGCTGGACGTCCAACCCTGCCTCGCCACTTAGGACTTCATCCAGTCGAGCCCTGTTATAGGAGTTGCCGATGGAGTTTTCACCCTCATTTCTGCCATAGCTGGCGAATGAGTCCCAGTTCCAGCCATTGGCCAGATCACCACGGAGACCGCCTACGAAGCGGTAGGTATCAGTGGTTTGTTCTGAGTTGCGGGTGCCGCCGGTTACCGGCCGGATACGAAAGTCGTTGAACCCTTCAACCCAACTGTTGCCAGGGAAGGGGTTCACTGCGTCATCAGGATTGCTTCCATTGGCCACCCAGGCATTGAATGCTTCCTGCCATGTACTTTCCAATTGGTTCTGAATCTCGACTGGCAGGTGTTGCTCCGGATTTATGACAAGGCCCGTGCTGGAAAGCATTGGTTGTGCGGCCAATTGCTGGTTGGTGGTTTTGTTGGTGTAACTGAATTCACCGTAGGCCTCAACCGAATCAGTCAGAGAATAATTACCAGACAAGCTGAAACTGGTGCGATCCAGGGCACCGGATAGCCACATAAATTGGCCAATATTGTAGGGCGAATAGGGGTTCAGACTGGTGCCATCGTCACCGACAGAAAAGTTGCCGTAATTGGTAAAAATATTGCCGTTAGGGGCTATAGAGCTAAACAGACTGGCCCACTCGCGGTCGTTATAAGTGATTTCATCCCGTGTGCTATGAGTGATGTTGCCAATTATGTTGCCGCGCTCACCTTCGTTCCCGAACGTAATCGAGAGTTCGCCATTCTCGCCGCCACCCTCTTCAGTAACGCCGCCACGGGCACTTATGCGTACGCCATCATATGAATCTTTCATGACCACATTGATGACACCCGCTACTGCGTCCGAACCATATACCGCGGAAGCACCATCGGTGAGGACTTCGATGCGATCTATCATGTCCACTGGGATATTGTTCATATCCACTGCGGAACTGACACCCGAAGCAGACGACACGAAACGGCGCCCATTGACCAGAACCAGAGTGCGTGCAGAACCCAAATTACGCAGATCGACAAATGCTAGACCCAGGCCGCCGTTGTTGTCGTTCGCATTGATTCCGGCGTTGCCCAGGGAGGGCAATTCGTTCAACAGCTCATCGATGGTGCCGACACCGGACCGTTGAATCGCCTCAGAGTCAACCACTGTGATCGGCCCAGTAGTAGATAGAGGGTCACGTGCGATGCGCGAACCGGTTACTACAACTTCTTCCACAGCAGGTCCAGAAGTAGAGTTTTGAGCCATCACACCGGTAGCGGTCACAGTGCTAAGAGTTGCGACAGCAACGCTCAATTTGGTTTTGATCATACTGCGTCCTTATTAAACTTAAATAAATTTAAATTAAATTGTGCTTATGAAGTATTTATCGCGGATGCGGACTTTAATGCATTAAGGGTAAATAAGGAACTAAACTGACTATATTGCGGTCAACTTACGAACACCAAGCTGGATAAAAATTAAACTAAACGGTCATTTTGCGTTCTTAACTAGGTAGATTTATCCTACTTTTTGTATCTAGCAGTTAATTTTTTACAAAAAAAGGTGAATTTTGTGACAATACATTTATATTGAAGTGAGTGAAGGAGGTGAGGTTAAAAATTGATCTATTTGTCTATTTATTAATCTATTTCTAAGCATCTGCAACAATAAATACAATAGGCCAATACAACTGGCTGTCAGTGGCACAAATCCATTGGGTGTTAGTTACACCTGGGGGCAGGAAGAAAGTATCTATGGGGGCCTTTCGCCTCTGCTCAGTGGAATGGACGTGGTTGTGGGAGGGAATCAGGCAAGGGACTCTTTTACCCCATCGAGAAATAGTTGCACCGCCAGCATCACCAGCACCATGCCCATCAGGCGCTCTACCGCGATTAATCCTCGGCCACCCAGCAGTCGTGCCAGGGGTGCCGAAGCCAGCAGAATAAGTGCCGATACCGTCCAGGCTCCCAGCAGCGCCAGGGTCCATTCGAGCAGCCGCTCCCCCTCGCTGTTGGTCATCAGCATCAGGATTGCCATGGTGGACGGCCCCGCCACCAGGGGCACTGCCAGGGGTACGAAGAAAGGTTCACCCTCCAACCGTTCGCCCATGATGCCCCCTTCGGAGGGGAATACCATGCGGATGGCGATCAGAAACAGAATGATGGCGCCCGCTATACGAATGGCTTCCTGTGAAAGGCCGAGCCAGGCCAGCAGAAACTGCCCGCCATACAGGAAAACCAGCAGCACCAGTAGCGCAAAGATCAGTTCACGCATAATGACGTAGGGCTGGCGCTTGGGGGGGACACTCTTCAGTGCCGCCAGGAATATGGGGATATTGCCCAGCGGATCCATGACGAACAGCAAAGTGAGAAAGGCAGTTAGAGTATCCATTTATCCATCAACTTGAGAAGGTGCCGGCGGTAATGCCCCGGTTTCCTGGCAGGCGAAATTGCGCCCCGACCGGTAGTGTTCCAATTTTAACAGACCACAGGGTCCGGCGTGGTGCCGTAAGCTAAGGTTCACCCGCCCCCAGGTGGAGCGAGATCTGGTTGGCCATAAGCGTCAGGCCTGCAGTGTGGAAAGTATTGATGTACCGTGCCCGCTCGGCAGCCTTGACCATAGGTTCCGCCACGCCCAGGGCAATGGTCTTCAGGCTACCTGTCGCTATTCACACTCCCGCTTGCGATATTGGCCCGGCGAGCATCCTGTCACCTGCTTGAACGCCTTGCGAAAGGCGGCCTCGGATTGATAGCCAGCCTGCCCTGCAATATCCGCAATGCTGCGCTGACTGGTCAGCAGAATCTGCTGGGCATCGCGCATACGCCACTGTGTAAGGTATTGCATGGGCGTGATATTGACCAAGTCGCGGAACCGATTGACAAACGCCGTCCTTCCCATGGCAACGGCTTGGGCCAGAGAGTCCAGTGTCCAGGGTTGCTGCGGCTCATTGTGAATCAGGTTGAGGGCCTTGCCGATTTTCGGGTCTGCCAGGGCGCCCAACAGGCCCCGTTGCTCGGCCTGGTGCATTTGCAGGCGTAAAACCTCGATAAACAGCAGGTAGGCCAGGTGATTTGCAGCTGCGAAACAGCCCATTTCCCTTGTCTGAAGTTCGTTGATCAAGAGGCCGACAATGGTACGGATCTGCGGCTGGGAACTCTGAACCCCAAAATCGAGAATCACCGCCGGCGGCATGGCATCCAGTAATGGCCAGGCAATTCGGCTGCTGAACTCAAAGAAACCACAAACCATATTGGCGGAAACCGCCTGGCCCTGGTCGATCGGTTGATTGGCTTTGTCCTCCGGGGGCTCTTTTGACTCGCTGGACACCACATGTTGATGGTCGTAGGGAAACAGCACCAAGTCACCAGCCGTCAGCAGGGTCGGCTCCTGGCCGGGCCGATGCAGCCAGGCCTTGCCCACCGTCAGTAAATGGAAGGGCATCCGACGCGACCCCGAGGTATCGATTGCCCAGTGGCCGCAGAAGTCCCCATGGGCATAGACATCTACCTTCAACCCCAGGCCCTGCAGGATCCTGCTCAGGGCGTCCCTATCATCAAGGTACATAATAGCTCTCGAAATCGTACGATTTGACCGAAAAAGTGAACAAAATAGCATTTTAAGTTCATATGATCCTACTTTATAGTCCACTCTGCAACCTGGTTGCCAACACTGACTATCTGTATTTGGAGGAACTAAGCATGACAATCAGAAAGATCTTTGCCCTGTGTGTCCTGGCTAGCGGCCTATTGATGGCTGCGGTCGGCTATGCCGGCACACCGCAAAAAAACAGCGAAGGCGTGACTGTGATTCATCTTGATGAATACAACGGCTATTTCGAAGCCAAGGAAACCGTCGCTGGTTTGGAGGCTGGTGAGTACGAATTTGTTGTCACCAACAAAGCTAATAAACTGGTAGGATTTCAAATCCAAAACTACAAGACACACGCCCAACTGGACATGTTCCCACTGGAGCCAGGCGAGACACGCAGATCGCGGGTTACCATCACCGAGCAAGGGGTTCGTTTCCGTTGCCCCATCAACCCCACGCCTTGGTATGACCTGGACGTTGTCAAAGCGGCGAAATAATCCTAAAGCATATCTAGGGCCTGTTCACACTAACTGAGATAGCCCTACTGCTACTGGTTTTGTGGCCTGCAAGGCAGGAATTGCGCAGTGTGGTGGGTCCACATAAGCAATTTCTAACGCCGCAGGGCGCGAAACCAGCGGCAGTCCTTCGGGTTGTGCTGGAAAAGACGCCACTCTTCGTTGCTCGTCGCTCATTTGGAAAAACCAAACCGCGCTCCTCTTGCCTCGATTGGCCTCTTTTCTGTCACAACAGGGCCAATTCAGTGGTGTGAACAGGCCCAAGTGCAGATTCAATTCAGAGTATATCGAGATGCCGGTCCGGGTGGCTGGCATCTCGAGAATAATCGGAGGTTCCCTGGTTGCCGGCTACAGGATAGAACCCCCGCAAGAACAGGGTGACAATGCGTCGGGCTGTTGGCTCACATTCCCGCAACTGGAGGCTGTAAAGAGGGTGAATTAATATGAAACCCTATTTTTAGAAGTACTACAAAGTCTTTTTTCCCGATAGGGATCGCCAGGAATTTTTTCAATCAATTCAATTTTTCTGGTCCAAAACTTCCAGCTTCCCACATTAATTTATTTCAGGTTCCCAGTTTAAATAGCTTTTGCTTCACCATTTTCCAGCAACCTGAAATACTGCCCGTTTTTGATCAGTAGACCTTCGCTTTTCCGGATGGGGAAACTGACTACATAGTCCTTTGGATGTTTTACATCAATTGCCAGAACCTTGTTCTTGTATAAGGCTGTGACTTTGCTTTGCAGTGTATGGCCAACGACCACCGCATTGGCGCCTACGGCTTCCAAACCCTGCTCAATCTCCCGCTGTGATAAGTCGTCCTTAAAGTAACCTCGATACCAGGCTGGCCCGGTTGTGCTGGATCTCAAAAAAGATTCCATAGTCTCAACAACTGGCGTGTAATATAGATCTCTATAACTTTCGCGGACAAGGTTATTGATTTCCTGCAGGGAAAGATCGAATTCCGCTAAACGGGGATGAATGCCGCCATGTGTAAAAGCAATCCCATTAATCACCTCCAGAACATTTTTTGATGCCATCCAGCGGCCCAAAAATGAGTTTTCATCGAACAGGTGATACTGTTGTTTGCCCAGCATGCCTGCAATATAAAAATATTTTTTATTCGCAGACTGATAATTACCCTGTAGACTTTTTATTTCATGATTTCCGATTATAAAATGTACCTTTCCTCCGGCCAGTTTGGCAGACTGCTCTAACTTATAGATCCCCCAAAGGACTTGGGTTGTGGAGGCGCCGCGATCCACAAAATCGCCGACAAGCACAAGGTGACCCTGGCCAAAAGTCCAGTTTAATTGTTTGTCCGCCACACCGTGAGTCACCAAAAAATTCCTGAAAGCGCTGAAATTGCTTTCAATATCCGATATGGCGACTATAGGCTCGCCGTCATCATAAGTTATTTCTGGGGTTATGATTTCAGGGTCAATAGTGACAATAAATTCACTGGTGTCTAATGGAAATGGAACAGAAAAACTGAGTGATCCATATTCGGTATTAAATGTTTTATCGGTATAAAATCCATTTTCTTTACTGCCTTTTATTCTTTTGGCAAACGGTAGATTGTTTTCATAAAAGACATGGACTTCCCCGTCCAGTTTATAGGCAAGTTTATCTTCAGATAAGTGAGCATCGGCGCCAATATACAGTCCGAATCCAACCGCGCATAGAAATAGTAAGGTAAAGGTAATTCCAAAGTGTTTTAAGTTGGTGATAATAACAGACACAGATTAATTCCTTTTATTGTTGGTTTAAATGTGCATTTTCAATATGCGAGAAATCCTGGAGGTTAAATAGAATGTCGAAAAGCCAATCAAAATAGCAGTGGAAGTCACCCATACAGTGCCTAAATCTTGGGCTGATTGGTCAGCTTGGCTAAATGAGATTATTAAACTGTTGCCATGTTCCGCAATCCAAACGCTAAAAATGGAGGGACTGATTAATTTGACCATTGCGGCTGTAATAAGGGCGATGCTGATGCCAAATCCAACACTGACGATTAAATAGTAGATACTCTTGCTAATCCCTTTCCTGATTCCCGACAGAGGTTTTAACCCTTTTGGAGGAGCAGCACCTGTAGTAACATGCTCTATATATCCTGCTGCCAAATCCCTTGGAGTGCCCAGTCTAGCTAAAATCAATTCAATTTCTGTATTATCAGATTTTTCCTGTAGATCGAGAGAGTCATAGATATGACTTTCGATTTCCCGAACTACTTCCAGGGCTTGAATCTCACTTATTCTGGATAAGTAAATTTCCAATTCGGATAAGTAATCATGTATTAGTTTGTTTCGCGCCATATTATTTCCTTTTATCCTTTAACTCACACTGTTTAAATAGCTTGTTAATATCTTTAACAGATCGTAGCCACCGGCTTTGAAGTCCATCCAGCTTGTCTCGCCCTGCAGCGGATAATCGATAGTATTTGCGTGGTCTGGACTCACCTTCTTGCAGCCAATAGCTTTCAATAACACCTTCACGCTTTAGGCGATCAAGGAGGGGGTACAAGGTTCCTTCGGTAATCTTCATGGTTTCAAATTGATGAAGGCTATGAAGAAGCTGAAGGCCAAACTGGGCTTCGTGGCCAAGCAGAGCCAAGATCACCATTTCCAGTGTCCCCTTACGGAACTGCACATTCCATTTATGTTCGATAGGCTCCAAATTGTATTCCTTCTATGTATTGTCAAGTAATCTTGTACTGCAAGGTTACCTTGTAATGCATTTTGATCTGAAGTGCAAGCAAATTCTGGGTTCATGAAACTTGGCGCCGATCCTACCCATCCCCAATGGGTGCTTTTTAGTCGGCGATCCTTTTGAGCAGGTCTACTTATTGGCATCTATCCGGAAGTGGAGATGTCAAAATAAAGCTTTATGCGTCAAAACATTGATCGATTATCACAAGGTAATAATAAAGAAGGAGTGGATGGCGAGTGGTCGTGGGGTGCAGCGTCTTCGAGCAAATGCTAAACCGCTCCGCGACTTCGGCAATGCTATGGATTAGTTTAGACAGGCTGTTGAAAAATACTTTTTCAACAGCCTGCAGACTTGATCTGACAGTCCGTATTAAGGCATTCGCGATTATGCGTTGACACTTTGTTGGCATTTTGGCGGGATTTTCAAAGAGTAAGGTTAAGGCATAAATCGCTAACCCCTTGATTTTACTGGTACCAGAGGCCGGACTCGAACCGGCACGGGTTTTACCCCAACGGATTTTGAATCCGCCGTAAGTGCGACAAGAGATATTTAATTTATTGATTTATATAGTTTTTCTTCTTGGAAACTGTGCCACATTCTTGTCAGTGTGACCAGTAGTTGACACTCCGAAACTATCTGTGCCATCTAAAAGGGCTGTGAGGTGGTCTAGTGAGGAATCCGCGAGGTGCGCGTAGCGCTCCGTGACGGTTACCGAGCTGTGCCCCAGCCACTCCCGCACTTCATGAATCTTGGCTCCACGTTGGATCAACCGGGAAGCGCAAGTGTGCCGCATGGTGTGGAATGTGACGCCGGTAAGGCCAGCTACTTTCAGAACACGACGGAACCGAGAGTTGAGCTGGTCCGTGTTGAACATGCCGCCCAGTCGATTCTGATCAGCGATTAACCTGGCCGCTGCCAATGCCCGGGCAGTGAGAGGCACACGCCGATGCTTTGGCTTCTCAACCCGTGATTTGGTATCGAGGAAGAGTACGCTGTTTTCACTCACCACATTCGGTTGCATGTTGAGCGCCTCCCCCAGTCGAGCACCCGTGTCGATCAGGAACACCAGCAATGCCCGGATGAGTACCGCGTCCCGTTCGACTAGGATGTCGCAACGGGCGAGCATGCGCTCTTCTTCTTCTGGCGACAGCCAGCGAAGCTTTTTGTTGTTCTCCGGTTGGAGGGGGATGGGCGGTGCGGCTTGAATCTTGCCCAGCTTAGCGGCCTCGTTGAGGGCCTTGGATATAGACGCGAGGCGGCGGTTGATGGTGGCAGGTTTGAGGTCACGCTTGCGCATCAGGCCGACAAACTCAGAGAGCAGCGCATAGTCGATCTCGGCAAGCTTATAGTGTCCCATGTCCGCAGACACCAGTTTCACCACGGAGGCCTTCGACTTCCAACCCTTCTGGTGCTGCCAGTGCTGCGTGTAGCAGTGCTTTAAGGCATCATTGAGGGTCCAGTCTGATAGCCCCCCGCTTTTGTTTGACAAGAAGTCTTGAGCACGCCGCTCGGCTTCGTGCTTGTCTCGGGTGCCCAAGCTCTTCCGTTTCCGCTTCCCGAGCGCATCACGGTAGTCGAGCAACCAGATTCCATTGTCTCTCTGCGTTAGTTTCATACGATCTCCCTTTCTGCACGTAATATTCGCGCCCGACTATTCGCCAGTGCGCTGTGTTTCCCTGGGGTTGTGCCTGTGAATATCAGCGGACATCCAGGCCTATTTAATCGATAGTGCCCCCCGTTAGTGCGGCGGTATGTCCAACCGCGAGAAGCAGCCCACTTGAGCAGCTCCTTAACTTCTCTTTTCTTTGACATTGTGCGTTGGCTTTCATTTTGCGGCCGCCACAATCTCAGTCAGCGCTTTCACACCTTTACGACTTAACTGAACAAATTTGCGGCGACGATCTTCAGGATCTATATGCGTTTCGAGAAGCCCGAGACCTGAACTCTTGCCTCTGCCGTGCTCCCCTAACGAGGCAACCGCCCGGCTAACGCCGGACGTCGAGAGGCCGAGCGCTTCTGCTATTTCGCGACTGTCCGCAGGGCTTTCGTATGCGTCACGAACCGCGACCAAGAGCAGCACCTTCAACTGGTGCAGGCTCATGTCCTCATGTTTTGTGACTTTCCCGATGGTCCCCACTAGATCTAGTAAGTTGTTCAGCTTTTGGCGCTGCTGTGAGTTCACGCTTTGTCTCCATTGAGATTTCTATGTGGCAGAATGGGACACCTATTACCACTGTGTCAAACGTCCCACCTTGAGCATTATGCTCCTGATAGTGCTCGAAGTAAAAGAGGGGGGTTCCCCTCCTCAGTTCTGTATAGATTTGCATAGTTCTTCGCTCTTCAGATGTCGCATACTAGCGACTGACATATACCCCTTATGAGGGGCCGATACTGCGCCGTGTCCATGTTCGAGGGCGGGTCAGGATCCTAATGACCGTCTGTCTGCGGGCACAACGTCGTGATATTTATCACATTATCGGAAAATTCATCCTCCTGCACGTTCTGTATATGGCCGACCACTGATAAAAAATGATGAATTGTGGTAATGCGTTGCGGTCGGCTTGCGTACTTAGAGGAAGGCGGATAGCTGACCTATTCGCAATAACTGTGGTGGCATGACGGACACCCGGTAATGCGCTGGGTAGGGTATCGAGGGCCAAACACTACTGTTAGATCGGCTCGGCAGAATCTGCAACGGCCGTCGGTTGGTGCAAAATCAATGTACTGTCTTGCCTGCAACTTGCGCCGCTCTGCAAGCAGGAAATCTCGAAACTTCTTAAAGGTTGGCAGCATGGCTTACTCCTTTTAGTTGGTGTGTTTAGTCTGCGGGTTGATACTGGCCCATAAAGGCTGAAAATTCGTTATCGGTTTATGCGGACGATCTTTGTCCGCACTTTGGCCAGTGCGAAGATGTCATTAGGCAGAGTTTCGATCTCCTCCGCGGCATCGTGTTGGAAAGTGTCTGGAACCAGTGCGACCAACGCGCCGCCGCTGTATAGCAGCGAGAGGGCGGCGTCTACGTGCTGGCGAACCTTTCTAAATGGTGGGTTCATCAGTACGCCGGAAAAGTTTACACGAGCGCCTTTCGCGTATTCTAAGAAATCGCCGCAGATGATTTCCACAGGTTCACCTTCTAAGCGCCGCAAGAGGGCGCTCTTTAGTGAGCTGTGGCGTTCAATTGCTACGATTTGCTCCGCAGGGTGGCCCTTTTCAAGCAGTGCCGCAACTAACGCACCGGTGCCCGCACTGGGCTCCAGGATTCGACCGGCAGGGATGTCTAGGTACTCCGCCATACGGGACGCAACGAGGGCAGGGGTGATGTGACACTCTGTCGTCGCGTCCACCGCGATAGGCTCGACGTTTGGGAGATCGAGAGCGCCCACTTGGGGCGCCTCCCTACGTCTGACCGGAATAAATGCCGGTTTATTTGGGCGGGTATATACGGAGGCCTTCACGCTACCGCCCCCGCCTTATGCTTGACCGCGTCGCTCTCCGGAATAGCGTGCTTTTTGGAGTCGGTAAGTAGGATTGCAACAAGAGTTGTGCTGCCTCGTTCACTCATTACCATTGCTGTGCGGAACCGGAACTGCCCGCAGGTAGAGAGCCTAACGCCTTTGTAACCATGGGCAATCTTTGCATGTTCGGACTTTGCCATCGGCCGTACTTCGTACTCTATGACCCGTCCGTACATGGCCGCCTCTATGCTCTTAACGTCCAAATTTAACAGGGGTGGCTTGGCTGATCTCTTTTTCTCTGGCACCGTATAGCCCACAGCTTGCATTAGGTCACACCACCCATCATCGCTAAGGGTGATTTCTAAGCCTTCGCCGAGGTGGACAGGCAGCGGGCTTGCACACTTCAAGGTGAAACCGTCCACGGTTCGTGTTGCTTTTGGTGTATCAGCTCCGTGGGTACGTGCAAAGGCCTGCAAAGTCGTTGCTTTTAAATCTCCGTCAAAGCGGGCGACTTCACCCAATCGCGAACGCTCAAAGGCGAGGCGGTTCAAGGTGTGCTGAATGTAGCGGCTGGTTGTTTGGCTATTCAGAATGCGTGCATGGTATGTGAGGCAAAGTTGTAGGGCTTCATCGTGGCTCAATTCTTCGTCGAGCAGGGCGCCACACATGGACCAATTCTTTTCAGTTTTAAACGGTGCGGCGCAGCAGTAACCACTCTTAAACGACATGCCCACGTAATGTTGGACTGTCTCGCGCCAGTTGGCCGGCTCTAGCTCTTCGCGTTTAGCTTCTATTCGCTGCCATAATCCCAGGCACGTGAAAGCGTCATTTAATGTGCGTTGGTGCGTTCGCAGCTCTTTGAGCAGGGTGTCAATGCGGCGAGCGATTACGAAAGGGTCGCTTTTCATATTCGCGAAGCGCTCCACACCCTGTGCTCGGTAGTTCCAATAATGCGCGGTTTCTTGAGCCTTTACCGCCCGCTGACGGTTACGCTCCAATTTTTCTTTGTCTTTGCGTGCCTTTTTCTCGCTGTGATGCCCTATTAGAATCGGCTGGCCCATCGCAAAGCGTTCACTGATGGAAGCAGCGGCGGCGGCAAATCCTCGGGCGTCAGCAGTACGCCTAACTGCTAGGCCTTCTAATCGTTCGGCTTTCATCTGCGCTCGCTCGGCTAGGGTCAGCTCTTCCGGTTCAATCTCACCGGCCAGCTCAACGCACAAGTCTTCACGGGCGGGCGACCACTTAGGGGCAACAAATAGCTCTTGCTTTGGCGCCCATTTAAAGCCTGCTTCTTTGACCCGTGCATATAGCTCATCATCTAGCCGTCTAGCGGGGTAGAGCCGTAGCTTGTTATCCTCAGCTGAATAGGTTGCGGTCATAGTCATAGAATTTACCCTCCTATGGGCATGGTTGGTTTAATCGGGCACCCTCCGGAGAAGGCGCCCTGTTAAATCAACCTTTGATAGCGAGCGCGGCACAGGTGATAGCCACACCCCAAGCAAAAAAGATCATGCGACCAGCCTCCGAACAGGGATTGCCAGAACCCAGCCAGCAGCGATACATAAAGCAAATATTCCCAATATGTCAGCGCTCCCGGTAAGTCAACTAATGGATTTAAAAAAAATTAGGCACGACCACCCAACAGTATCACTCGCTGCTGTTGCTTCAGTACGGATAATTGCTGGTTAGTCCTGAGTATCTCCGTCGGAGTGCCGGCACCCATCAAGCTCATTTCGCAATGGTGAATCTGCCAGCCAATAATCTCGAGAATTTCATCTTTGGAGCAGAGGCCGGCGCGATAGTCCTCAATAGTTAACATGATGTCACCTTTTAAGTGGTTGCGGTTTCGTCCATCGTCAGGACTCTTCAGTGGCAGTGATGCCTGCCAGACCGCGTCAAATTGTTAAAGAACAGCGCCGCTCAGGGGCCGGTAAACTCAGGCGTGTAGCCGTGTTGTTGATGGGCACTATCTGTCATTCTTCCCGGTATGTCAACTAATAATTTTGAGAAGAATTAAAAAATTTCAGGATGGCAGCACTCGGCCAGCCCCATGCAGTCGACATAGAGACAACTGCTAGTGACTATTAGTGGTCTGAGACGGCTGACAAAAAAACAGATAGGTTGGCAGGGGAGCGGAACCGGAGGGGCGGGCAGGGCGGAAGCGGTAGGCGCCCGCAAAAAGGCGGGAATAGGATACTCAATCCCCCGGTAACCCCCACCCAATAAGGGATAGAGCGCGCGGTGTGACATAAAGTGTGACGGGCGGAACCAGGCCCGGCCACTGCAAGGGGCACGGGGGGGCGGCGGGGACGGTATACGTAAAGTCCCGGTCTCGGATTTTTGTATCAAAATATTTGGGGTGGTGCCCGGGGTCGGACTCGAACCGACATGAAGTTGCCTTCGGTGGATTTTGAATCCACTGCGTCTACCAATTTCGCCACCCGGGCCTCGGGAGGGAGGTGCACTTTACACGCTCTCTCCGTGAATCGCAACGGGACCAGAAAGGGGGCTATTCGGCCCTTTCCTGCTGGGCCTTCTTCTGCTCTGTGATCTTGCGGTAAGCATCCTGCTCCCCCAGCTCCCGGCAGGCTTTGCCATAGTACTTGAAGAACAGCACCACCAGGAGGGTGAGCGAGATCCTGAAGCCCCAATCAGGTGGCATCAGGTACAGGGGGGCCAGCAGTAGGCCGATGTATAAGGGAGCCTTCACCCACTTCATGTTGTCTCACCGACAGATTATATGGAGGGGAGGGGGTGGGTATCCCCCTCTGCTACAGTCCACTTCAAGGCCGCAATGCCGTCCCCTGAGAATAAGGTACCACTAACGGGGAGTGGAACTTTAAGTTAACTATAAGTGACCTTTAAGGTATCTGTCATGGGCTTCGCCCCCGTTAGTGGTACTTAATTCCAACGACGGCGGTCGTGTCGCCCTGACAGTGCCCTGCAGTTCTTCTGATGAGCGCGGAGCGCTTCTTCCAGCAGGCGGGCCTTGCGCTTGTCTTCAGCCTTCTTAACGTCCCTTGCGACCGACTGGGTGAAATACCCCACGGCCTCTGCAAGGACGTCGATGCGGTCGTCCTGGGGCAGGGAGCCGCGCTCCCGGGTGAGGAAGGCCAGCTGGTAGAAGCCGTTATACACTCTCGCCCTGTCACCGGCCTCCTTGATGGGAATGGTGTCGAGCTGACGTTCAACGATGGTCTTGTCGACGATCAGCCGGTGCGCATTCAGGACAGGCTCGAGCTTGTCGATGATGCGCGCTTCCTTCTGGCCGGCAACCTTGTACTCCTCCAGGTGGCAGGGGTAGACGTCGTTGAGAACCGGGGAGAAGAGGGCATTGAACATGCCATCTCCATAGTTGCTCTCGACGTGTACGGCGTTGACGCTCTCGGACTTTGCGATCTCGGCAAGGGTCTTGAGCACAGATTCGTCATAGCCGCCCATAAGGCCGCCCCAGCGGCGCAGGAAGAGCATGCCGTGGAGGGACTTCACGGCCGCATAGGCGGTCTCGTCGCGCCCACGACCGGCGGGGTCGATGAACAGTACGCTGCCCTCGAAGTCTGCGAAGGCCTCGGCCACATGCATGGGGGAGAAGAAGCGGTCTCCATTCATGCCGACGTTGGGCATCCCTTCCAGCATCTGTGCCCTGCCGGACGCCCAGACCACTTTGGTGGGTGCTGAGTCCATGGCGACGTCCATGATGATCAGGTCGCGGAGCTTCAGCGGGAAGCGGTTGGCATCGGACAGGGTGGTGTCCAGCATGAACTGCAACAGGAAGCCGGACTTGCCGTATTCCGCCTCGCGCTCCTGAAGATCCTCTTCGGTAAACCGTCGAGGGTCCACGGGGTCGCCTTCAGATGCCTCACCGTTTGTCAGCCGGTCAAGCACCTGTGGTGCCAGGCGGCCGTTGTAGGCATCGATCTGTTCTCTACCGGGGTACCGTGCGGGCCAGATACGGATGTTGTAGCCGCGCTCTTCAAAGCCGTTGTAAATGGTCTGGATGGACTGTGGGGTGCCAAGACCGATCGAGTGACCTCCCGGCACCAGGATGGCGCCGCCCATTTCACGGGCGCGCAGGTCGAGCTTCTCACGCTTGCCTTCGGTGTCCGAGTTGTTGGGGATCTCGATGTCATCAAAGACAATCTTCGTGGCGCGGCCGCCGGTCATCTGACCACCGACACCCACCGCTCGAACGGAAGGGGCCTGTGCGGGACGGGCGGGGCCGACATCAAAGGCCTGCACAGCGTCACGCTGTCCGGCACTGGTGTTGGGTGTCAGCCACTGCAGCAAGTCAATGGTTGCGATGAGCTGCTTGGTGAAGGTGGCGAACTCAATCGCCTTGTATTCGGATGCGGATACCACCATGACTTTTTCGTCAGGGTTTCGCATCAGGCACCACAGTACAAAGGCGGATGTGATCCAGGATTTTCCGACACCGCGGAAGGCCATCACGATGCGCCGTTTAGGTCCGTGTTGCAGGTACTCTGCAATTTCGTACTGAGCCTGGGTTGGCTCGGGCAGTCCAAGTTGTTTCCACAACCAGTATAGAAACACACGAAAGTCATCGTGCATTCGAGCGTGGGTTCTGGTCTTCACCCAACTCGGGTATCTCTTTTTCGCCATAGCATAGATGTGGCTGCGTGAGCCGCTCGGGGTTGGGGGATCGAGGAAGGAGGAATATGATGGGATGGGCCGATCTCACAGCGCCTGAGAAGCGCTTACAGGAGGCCGCCGCTTTTTATTTCCTGGTGTGCATCACCTGGGGCAGCGGTAGTCGAACATGGCCATCATCCGTAAGGGTTCCCCCTGGCGCCGGGCTTGTAGTACTGATTCTTGCGACGGCCGGTGTCCACCTTCAGGTGCTTTGCGGCCATCTGGGTTGAAGTCCAGGGCCGCCACCCCGTTTCCTTCTCGACCGTTGAGGCGATAGGGGATATGGCGGAAAGCTTGTTCTCGACTTTGGCGTGGTGCTTCAGGGGCATCACTGTGAGGTCTTTTAAAAGCTGACACATAGTTAGCCTCCGATCGGGACGACGTTATCGTCAAATGTGGGGAGTTCCTTATCGAGCAGGTCGGTACTGTCACCGGGCGTGATGGCCCGGTCGACGCCGTTGTCTTTGAGGAACTTGTTTACCTGGGCGAACAGGGCGGGTGGAATTCCTTCACCTGCTTCCTTGTAGCGTCGCACTTCAGCCAACAGGGCCGCTGCCTGTGTACCGTGCAGTTCATCGAGCAGGTCTGCAGGTGCGCGTTTACTCATCGCGGGTCTCCTTTTCGAGCCATTTGAGGCGCTCGTTGAGCACCGCAATGGTGGTGTTGGTTTCTTGCAGGGTTTCCATCAGCTCCTTCTGGTCATCCTGTGCCTCTTCGAGGAAGGCGATGCGTTCATCCTGAACACCGTTGTGGTACCAATTCTTGAGGACAGCGCCGCCGCCCCCGATCAGGGCAGCACCAAGTACAGTGGCTGTCATTTTCTCTGTCAGGGAGGTCAGCATGTTTCCATATTCTCCTTATGATTCCGTTGGCGAACCGAGCGGTGCCATTGCCGTGATCATTTCCTGGAACTGAGCGGCAACTGCGCTGACACGTTCGGGCGTGGCGGTGTCGCTATTGTGGGCCTGTAGAACAGCCTCGATCATCTGCATATTCAGTGCACCGAGGAAGTCGCGGAAGGCTTGCTCCTCGTGGGCTGTCTCCAGGACGAAGTTGATGGTCAAGGGTGCGTACTGCTGCACCGACCGCTCTGCGCTAACAGGCATGCGTGTCCCTCCGTTTGAGATGGTAATAGGGGTGGTGGTCCGGATAGTGGACCCAGACGGGTATGCTGTATTTGGTACCGCCGACCACCATGTTGGACGCGTGCGGGTAGGTGTCGCCACTGGGGAACATTACCGCGCGGCCGGGTTTGTTGGTGATCGTAAGGCCGTGGTCGGGGAACTGCAGGTCGCCGCCGAGGGACTCGTTCAAATAGAAGAGCACAGTGAATAGCCGGTTGTGACCTTTATGGATGCGTCGAATGTCCGTATGTCGCGCGAACTGCTGGCCGACTTCGTAGCGCACCACATAGGGCTCTTCGATTGACCAGCCAGGCGGCACTTCACAGACGTTATGATCCCACCAGGTGGTGATGGATTTTACGGTGTCCCGAACGGTGCCTATCGCAGCTTCCAGTTGTGGGTGCTGACTCAGGGTGGAAATCATACAATTCCGCAGATAGCTCCGCGTCGAGAGCAGCTCCCGGGTGCGCTGGGGGTCACCGTTAGCGCGGCTGCCGTGAACTACCTCCGCATGGCGCCACTTGTCGCTGTGCTTGACAGCTTCTACGATCGATTGGCACACGCCGGGTGGCAGGGCACTATCGAACACGAAGATGTCAGGGCCGACTCTAAGCGGCGTCATGGGATATGTGTCCCACTTACGCCAATACCGCCAACGCCAACACCGCCGACACTGACTACACCTACTGGCGGGGAGCCGGGGCCGATTGACTTGTCACCGATGAGGGTTCGGATCTCGACACCACTCTGCAGGAAGCCGGTGCCCGTATCCGCATAGTTACTTTGAGTGGAACCGGGAGGGGCATAGCGGGAACTGAAAGCGATGCCCTGATAATAGTACTTCGACACGGCACAACCAGAGCCGCGGTACCAGTCGGTCTCCGCATCGACACCGTTGTTGTAAAAGTAAAGGGCCATTAGCGGCGGGCCTCCAGGTGCTTGATGCGCTGCTCCTGAAGCTGGTTTTGCTTCCAGAGGATGGCGATCACGTTGATGTAGTTGATTCCGCTCACATCACCATTGGCATTGAGGGCAACGAGAGAACCTTTATGGGGCTCCGACTTCAGCACGTCATCGGCAATAAACCCGTAGTGGGTACCGGCCACCCATCCCTCATACTCTCTCTTCCACTGGTACTGCTGTGGGAGAATATTCGGGTCATCAAGCAGGGCGATCACATCGAACTGCAGGGGCTTTATCGCTGTCTTGTGGCGGCGGGCGGAGGTGGCGTTGAAGGTGGTGGAGGCAAGTTGTCCGGTAAGGGTGCCGCCAGTGCTGGTGGTAATGAATTTCTGGCTGTTGTTGTAGCGCAAAGCGACCCCGCCATTGCGGATGCACTGAACCCAAAGATCTTCGAGACCTCCACTGATGCTGGTCTGATAAAGCTGAAGCTGGCCGCCGTCGGTACGAAATGTTGCACCGCCCTCTGAGTTGTATGCGGTAGTGCCCCGGACTGCACCGGTGCCTGAACTGCGAATGTAGGGGCCGGAAATGTCATCGAAATACACACGGCCATTCACCTCAAGAGCCCCCGAGACGAAACCGCCAGAAGAACCTATACCGCCTTTCAGGGAGCCGTTCTGGTAGACATAAAAGCCTTCCCCAATTCTGGAGTTGGTATCCGCGTGGGAACCCCGGACCCAGGCGAGACCATATAGCGCCGTGGCATTCCAGCCGGCTCCCGGCGCACCGCCGTCGAACGAAGTACTCATTCCCCATATGGTTTGTGCCCAATTGGAGCTGGAACCGGTACCGTAAAGTCCATAGGCTCCCGTGTAGGCCTGGCCTGTACGGTAATATGACGCTGCTTGTACTGCGCTGTCGGTGTCGATTAGGCCTGTAATATCGAGCTGATTCGTGCAGACGAATTTGCTGGTACATAGAACATCGCCGTTGGTGGCTGTGAGTTGGATATTTGCCAAATCGGCTACGATATAGAGGTGATCATTGGTAGATGACGCATGGCCGATGTAGCCAGTACGTGTATTTCCGGTATTGCGATAAAGGCCGATATAATTGGAGGTGCCGGTAACGGTATTTTGCAGCTTAACTGATTCGCCATTTTGAGTGATGGTGGCCTTGTTACCGGTGATGCTGCCCTGTACCCGCATCTCGCCGTTTACGGCAAAGCCGTAGGACTGGGCCGCGCCCCTCCAAGTGCCGTTATGGTAAAGCTCCCCATAGGATGCGGTACCCGTATTGCGCACACTAAGGCCTGAGTAACGGGAACCATTATCCAGTTCTGTCTGGAGGTAAATCTCGCCACCATGAGACAGGTTGCGGATGTACATTACGTCATCCGGGGTGTCGGACCACAAATCGATATAACCATTGTTGTTGGTATCAAATTCCAGGTCGAAACCAACCCCGGTATCGCGGCCGTAGGTGCGGGTACCGCCGATCAGGGTACGGAATTTGTGAGCGCCGTTATGTCGCGCCTGAAAGTACGTTTCAGAGGCAGCCCCAATTCCGGCAGCCACTACTTGCAGGGAACCGGCACCGTTGGTCACCCGCAAATACATATCCTGATCGGCGGTTTCGTTATCGAGGTAAAAGCTGGCGTTGCCGGTGTAGTTCAGTTCTCCGTGCAGGCTAAGGCTACCCGCCAGGCTGCCTCCAGAGAGCGGTAGATAGTTGTGGCTGTGGGCGATGGGCGCATAAAGGGCGGGATCAAACGTCGCGGCATCGATGGCAGCCTGTACCGCTTCATCCCGGGCAACCAATGTTTCGTCTTTGGCAGCGGTGACGATGGAGAGATCACTTGCGGTTTGCTGGGCGGCGTTAACGGCGTTATTGGACTGGGCGACCGCAACGACGCGCGCATCGACAGCCGCGTCACGGGCGGCTTCACTGAGCACTTGTGCCTGTTGGGCGGCGATGCGTGCGGCCGCCGCAAGGTTCGCCTGTGCGATGGCAATGTCTGCCTGCGAGGTGGCCGTGGCCGCGTGCCCGGAAGCTGTCTGTTCGTGCCCGGCAGCACCGCTGATCAAATCGTTGACGTTCGCTGCGAGGCGGGCCGGGGATTCCACCTGGTAGGCAGCGCCCGTCCAGTCCGTTAAGGGATACCTGCCGTCACCATTGGTTCCACCATTCGCGGAACCAGCAAGCCAGTTCGCGTACTCGACACTGAAGCCCTGCCAATGCTCGATGAGCTGGGCCATCTTCTGTGCGAGCTGTGCATTGGTGAAAGCCATAGTGGCTCCTGTTTATTCTGAAGGGGCTTCGGACTTCTCTGCTTCTGCAGTTTCCTGTGCTTCTTTCTCTGCCTGGTCAAAGGCCTGTAAGGTGAAGGTCGCTTGGCGGATGCTGTCTTCTACCTGCTTGAGCTGCTGGGTAAGGGCGTTTTGTTGAAGAGCCAGTTGCTGCAATTGCTGCTTGAGTTGTTCTTTAATTCCCATGGGGATCTCCTCAGAGGGTAAAGGTAGGTATGGTGTTGCGGAGTTCATCCGCGGTGGGCAGGTCACGTTCGCCAGCTTTCCAGGCATCCAGTACCTGATTTACCGCTTCCCATGCCAGCGAGCGCCAACGGCGGAAGGCGGTGCCTTCTTGCTGGTACTGGGAAACTGCATCCTCTTCGGCATAGGTGATGGCGGTGGTCAGGTCGGCGTAACCATATTCGCGCGCTTTTGCGTCGAGGTCTTCCTGTACCGCTTCGCGCAGATGGGCTTCCGTTTCCTCAAGGGTGTAGGTGGGCGGCACCTTATAGAAAGTGCTGGTATCCGGGCTGTAATGGGTGCAGGAATCCGTAAGGGCCTGCTGCCACTCACTGTAGGAAATTTCCACAGCGGGTTGTGGAATGCTGCCCTCGGGATAAATATCCGTTGGGCAGAAGGCTACCTCGAAGGTCTCGGGGTCGTAGTGGGCAAAGTACTTGATCATGTCAATATCCAACGCCAAGGATGCACACACCCACGTTTGCCCCGGTATTACCCCAGCGCACGGTATAGGAAGTGCGAGAGGAGGCCGGAGTTTTGTAGGTGCCCTGCGCGTAGCGGGTGGTTGTCGTATTGCTGGAGCCAGTGACCCATATGCCCGTGCAGGCAGAGGGGAAGGCAACCGGCCAACTGGCGGAATATGAGGTGTCTTTGGCTGTCCAGGCTTTCCAGGACCACTGAATGATCATGCCGGTATCCTTGTCCCGCCAGTAGCCGTTGGAGGATTTGGACAGAGTGTTCTCCACAAAACCCGGTGCCTCACCTTTAAAGTAGGAGCAGTAGAGTGAGGAGGCCGACCCGGCATGGCGTGTCAGTTTCAGGTAGTAGACTTCCGAGCCGTTGGCAGGGGCGTTGTCGTCTACGAAGCCATCGTCAATCGAGATGCTATAGCCAGAGAAGAACTCCCGGTTACTGGAGTCTTCGCCGTCTACTGAGCTATAGGCAGTGCCCACGTAGCGTTTGCTGAAGATGACAGTGCCGGACGCGCTGTTGCGGCGCACCTGGACTGTCCAATCCGGTGCTGTGTAAGAGACCAGGGTTGAGCCCGATCTGTGATAGGAAGCGGACAGCTTGAACGACAGGGCGATACGTCCTGCAATATTGGTGGACACGGAGAAACTCTTTGACCCACCGCTGGAGATGTTTCCTGCCGAGGCGCTGCCGGAGGCGGCGGCCCCGGAGTAATAGGGGTTGATGGCCTTCTTGACTTCTTCAGCAATCGCGTAGGAATTACTGACGAAGTTCTCGCCCGCCGTGCCGTTCACCGTTGCCTTGGGTTTGCCTCCCTCGAGTTTGATCTCGAAGACGGCATCCCCGGTGACCGAATCGGTGATCAGCAGGGGTGTATTGCTCTCCGGGTTGAAGACGGTGCGGGTGAGGCCCGCATTGCTGTCGATCGCCAGGTGACGGGCAAGGATGGAACCGGCTGCAATCTTTTCTGCATTGATTGCGTTCGCGCTGATCTTGTCGGCACTGATCGCGCCCTGCACCAGCTTGACGCCGCTGAGGGAGCCATTGACCAGAAGGTCCCCATCGACCTGCACGGTGCCGCGCATGTTGATTTTGCCGTTGATAATTTCGAAGGGCACATACTCGGCTTCGTTAGGGTCTCCGGAAGGGTCGACCACGGCGAAGCGGTCGGCGAGAATTGCGAAGTTGCCGGACTTGCCATCGTTGTTCTGAACGAAACCGGTCACGTAACCGTTCACATTCAGGGACACGCCGTACTTGGCTTCCAGCTTTGGAATGTCGACGGTCTGCAATGTCTGGATGGCGGTGAAGTTATCGCCATCCGCAGCAGTCAGGGCGGACAGCCGCTCCGCGAACGTCTCGGTACCGGAGACCTTTACCTTTGAGGTGTCGAGGATGAAGGCAGTCCCCGCACCATTCTCTGCACCGATAAGGGAGATCGTAGATGCCAACGCGCCATCGGCATCCGCCCGCGCTGTCTGCTCGCTCGTGATCTGGGACTGGAGGGCGCCGTCCGCGGCTGAGAGTTGGCTGAAGCGGTTAGCGAGGGTATCACCGGCCTCGCTGTCGAGCTTGACGGTGGCGCTGTCGATGATGAAGGCGGTCTGGTCTGCATTTTGTACTCCCAAGAGGCCGAGTGTGGAAGCGAGGGCGGTGTCTGCCGTGGAGCGGGCCAGTGCTTCCTGGACAATTGCAGCGGCATTACCTGCAACATCTGTTTGCAGGACATTGATGTCCGCTACTGCCTGGCCGATGCGGGGATCTTCAATGGACACCCATTGGGCGGAATCGCTGTCGTAGATGTAGGGTTTGTTGTTCTCATCGGAGTCATACCAACGGGCGCCGTCTGGAATTGGGTCGGGGACACCGCCCACACCGGGCACAGGCGCTTCGTCCTGTACGTAGACGACGGCGGCCACACCCTGGGCAAGGGTGTTGACCTGAATCTGCAGACTCTCGCCGAGGGTAATGATCGCCTCGGCATTGAGGTCGATGTCGTTGATACGCTGGCGCAGGGTATCTGCCGCCGCGTCCTCAATCATGCGATTGACCAGGGCGGTGATCACTTCATCGGGCTCGGTGGCGGTGATCTCTGTACCATCGGCGAGTCCGATCAGCGTATCGTTGATGAGTTTGTTGAAGTGGTCCGCGTATTCCTGCGAGAGGTAGAAATTGTGCAGGTATGCGGTGTCGAGATCCTTCTCGCGCAGCACCGAACCGTCGGTGAAGTCGACAAGAATATGATTTGGAGAAGACTCCCGGCGAATCTCCACGGCCGAGCCCTGGGTCGGCGCAGTGTCGAGCGTGACTTTGTTTCCGGAGATGGAATAGTGCAACGCACGGATCTGCAGCAGGCCATCCAGGTACACTTTGACATGTCTGATGTCGAGGTACGGAAAGGCGAAAGTAAATTCTGTTTGGAGACCGTCTGCCTCAAACAATTGTCGAGTGTTCATGGGGACTCCGGAAAAGGAAAGCCCCCACGGCGGGGGCTAGGTGGATACGTCGCCTATGAGCTTGGCGAACTGATCGTGCTTGATTTCCCTGAAGCGCTCGAGGTTCTCGGGTTTGGCGATGAACTGCATGGCCGCCGCGCGGCGTGCCTGATTGATGACTTTCTTCATCATGAACACGCGCATTGCATCATTGGCTTCCCTATACCGAGGTGTTTCCACCAGGGCACCGAGGAAGTCCTCGAGGTTCCTGTGATTGCCCAGCCGGACTTTGCCAACCAGGCCCGTCATTTCCGAGTACTCTGCAGCGGTGAGCTGGAGCTGGCCTCCAGCCAGTGCCTTGCGCATCGGGCGGATGTCGAAGTCGAGACGGGCCAGCTCTTTGTCGAGGGGGGATTCCGCCGCGGGGGAAACTGCAAAGGGATTCACAATGGCCCACTTGGCGTTCTCCCAAGACACCAGACGGCCGATAGCATCGTGACGCCGGGGTACATCCCGATTTAGTACGGGGAGCTGTGCGTTGAGCGCATCTGTGAAGGTCCAGGCTTCCCGGGCGAAAGACTCTTCGCCATCGGCCAGGGCACGGCCGGTTGACTTGAAGAGTTGGGGAATCAGCTTGCCGAACTCACCGGCAGAGAACTTCGCCAGTGCGCGGTCGACCGCCGCAGGCTTGTTGGAGGAGAAGCCTTCGAACAGCTCAAAGAGGTCGGACATGGACTTCGCCCACGTCTTGTTGGTGACGTTGTTGAAGAAGCCTGCCAGTGCGCCCTGCATCAACGCGAAGGTCTGTTCTTCGTCTGTCGAGTGCTCTGCATGCATTTTTGCGTCCGCGACCATACCCAGCCACATCCCGAGGGGGTCGAGCCGGTTGAACTGGTACCACTCAGCGCCGATGCGGATGGAGTAGTCGAGCACGCCCGTGGCCTTTTCCGAGGACTCGTAAGGCACCTTGCCGACCACCTGTATGGGTGAGTCGAGTTCAGTGCCCGTGAAGGCCATAAAGCCGGCCATGGCGGCGACGCCCGTGGTCATCCGTGTGAGCGCTTCGGCGCGCTCTGCCGGGGAACCATTCATCACCAATTCACGGTGTTCCTTCACGATGAGGCCCAGCGGTGTGCGGTCGATGATGCCCTGACGCAGGATGTTCATAGGTGTGCGGAAGAAGGGCGCGATCAGCAGCTTCACAAAGGTGTTGGTGTTGATCATCTTCTCCATGGCAGCGCCGAAGTCAGTTTTCGGGGTTTCCTGAAAGGAGACCAGGCGAGACTTCTCGACGGCGCCGCGGCGGATGTCCCGAGCCATGGGTGCCTGGTTCGCGGGGTCCAGCAAGCGGTGCATGGTCCTGTCAACGAAGCGTTCATACTTTCTGGTGCCCGCCTCCAGGCCCTGCTTCCGGGCCAGCTCGTCCGCTTTGCGGTAGGCCTGTACGGACAGCTCTGCGTTGCGGTTGATGGCCTTGAAGAACTCATCGCCCGTAATAAGCATACGCCCGGGTGTGCGGATAATATGCCCCAGGGCGTTGACGGTGGCCGCGAGTGCGCCCTCGCCGTCCATGCTAATCGCCTGGCGGGTCTGGAACTCTATACGCTGGCGCTTATCGGAAACCGGTGCGCCGTCTTTCCATGCCTGGCGGGCGAGCTTGAAGGCTTCGCCCAGGGAGGAAACTTTCCGCATCAGGTCGATCTTGGCTTCACGTAAACCACGGGGGTCACCGCGCAGTGCACGTCCGGTGCCCGCGAGGAGGCGATCACCGGTGTAGATAAAAGTATTCAGTGTGTTGGATACGGCATTGACGATATGGGTCTTTGGTGACGACAGCATCGCGTTGATGATGTACTCCACAAAGATGTTCTTCAGGCGCTCGCCCCGCGATGCCTGCCGCACTGCTTCATTAATATCCTCGAGGGACTTCCCGTCGAGCAAGTCATCCATATACTTGTTGAAGTCTTTTGGATTCTTGGTGCCCAGTGCGCGGGAGAGGTCGTCGAACTCCTTGAAGCCTTCCGAAGCTTCGTTCTTCATCAGCTTCATGGCATTCAGTGCACGGGCGATTTCCGTCTGCGCACCTTTCACCTGCGCCTGCAGGGCACCGTGAAGTTGTACCTGCTGCATGAAGCTGGCACGGGCCTGCAGGTCTCCTGGGTTTGCTTTTGCGACCTGGCGGAGGCGGTCGAGTTCGCGGACGGAAGCCAGCATGACGCGCTGGGCCGCATGCATCCGCGCCGCGATACCTACATCACCGCGGACGTCCTTGAAGAGTTCATGCACCTGTTCACCGGACGTGCCCACCAGGTTAGCGAGGCGTTTGGTCTGGACATGCGACTGTACGCCACCTTTCGTTAACTTGATGTGATCTGCCAGCACCTCTGAGGTGGTGTCCAGCAGGGTCTTGAGGGCGGAAGCGTTGTCGATGTTGTCCCAGTTAATGGTGTCGAGGTTGAAGTCCTCTTCGAGTGCTTTGGTGGCACCCGCTTCATCACCCGCATCGATCAGGTCATTGAACCGCCTTGCCTGTGCGGGCGTCAGGGTCAGTGAATCGCGCAGGGACTCGCGCAGTGTTACTGGTGCTGCCTGCTCGGCTTCAGCTTCGACTTTTGCGTCGTCAGTCTTTGCCGTCGCTGTACTTTCATCGACCGGCCGCGCGGTGGCTGCATCATCCACCACGCCGGCCGCAGGTACCGGAGTATCGAATACCACCTCTGTGGTCATCGCGTCGGCTGCTTCGTGGGCCTTTTCGACCGCTTTGCGGCCCTTGATGTGCCGTGCGGTCTTGAGGACGGCCTCGACGAGTCCACCGAGGAAGACGCCTTCCAGTCCGTTCTTCAGTCGATTGATTGCATCGTCGTCGTCCGGATCAGTGGCGAGAAAAGTCAGCGCGGAATCTTTGGCTTCGGGGTTCAACTCTTCAATCAGGTTCGAGAGGTTGCCCTCGTTAGGGTCAAACAGGGTGTAGTCGATGACAAAGCCCGCAGAGGTGGCAGCGCTAAACGATTGCAACTGGCCGGTCTTGGCGAGGCGACTGTAGGGTACAAGGAATGTCATGATCCCGCGCGCGGCGCCGCCCGCCAGTGACTCGTTTGCCGGGGCAAGCTCCTCTGCAGAGGCACGGAAGTCCCCCTGGAACTCTTCCCAGCGACGGGAGGCTTCCGCGCCTGCCGCTTCCGGGGCCAGGTCTTCACGGATGCCGACCACCATCGAGTGGAAGTTACGCACAGGGGGCAGCTCGTAAAAAGCATCCGCCAGGAACAGTCCGCCTTCGGATGTGAGATCTACGGCAGCGCCCCAGACGGCTCGACCGGTTTCTTTCCAGAAACCCGGACCTTCCTGTTCAGCCTTGCGGATCTCTTCGAGTTCAGCGGTATGGGCATGGAAGTCTTCCACCGCCCTCTGCCGGGATTCCACCCTGGCCATGAGGAGGTCGGCCGGTGAAGGTGCGACAACCTCGTCAGTATCTTTGACTTCCATTGAATGCCTCATTGGTTCTGGAGGAGAATCGCGTTGACCTCATCTTTCGTCAGCTCGTTGGCCATAATGGCGGCGTGCAGCCGCTCTTCGATTTCGTGCGGGCGCAGGCTGGCGAACACGTCACGGTAGGAGCCACGGCCCGCCGCGAGGCTCTTCAGGTCTTCTGTTTTGACCAGCTCATGCTTGAGCGTGAAGGCGTTCTGCGAATCGGAGAAGGTGGCAGCGCCGGTCTTGGCGACCATCTCGTCGAACTTTGCGTAGATCTGTTCGGTGGCCCCTGCTGGGTCCATGCCCTGTTGGATCACCAGATCGTTGTACATGGCCCCGGCCTGGAACTGGATGTGCTGCATCTTGGGGTCGACTCCGCCCATTGCATTCATGATCGGGTTGTAACGCTTGGCAACTTCAGAGCGGTAGGTGGTGACAACCGCGCTGTTGCCGCGCCTGGCACCTTCGCGGATCTGGCGAATGGTTGCCATCATGTCACTGAGGGTCGCATTCGATTGCTTACCGGTACCGAGATAACCCTCTTCGTGTGCGCGCAGCACATCGCTGAGTGTTGCATCGCGGCTGTAGACAGCATTCCAGAGCTGCGCGGTGTAGGGCACATTCTGCGAGCGCGCGTCGTTCTCATTCAACTGGCTGCGGCCGTGGCTGATGGCGGAGGAGAAATCCGAGAAGGAGGCTTCGGGGTTGTCTTTCAGGGCGACCAGTTCCGCAGAGTAGTCGAGTCCGGCAATCTTCTTCTCAGCAATGGCGAGTTGCAGTTCAAACAACTGGTCCCGGTACATTTCCTTCTGCGCAGCCTCCCTGTCGGCCAACATGCGGGCACCCTGCCGGGTTGCCGCTGCGATGGCGGTACGGTGCTGTGCGAGGAGTTTGGAATCTTTGATGCCGGAGGGCACACCGTTCATTATGACGGGTACCTGCTCGATCATTTCCGGTTCGCCGCGGTTGATCGCCAAGTCATACAGCATCTGCCAGAAGGCTTCTTTCTTCTCCGCCCCATCAAAGAATGTACCGGTCTGGTCGAACAGCTTCTGGTAATCGAGCGGCGCATCCGGGTCGAGACCCCGATCGGCGTCGAGGTCGGCTTCGATATTCGCCATGATCTTGGTGCGCTGCTCCTCCTTGATTTTGACAATCTGCATTTGCCGGTGCTTGCCGATCAGATCCGTCTCCAGCTGCAGCATCTTGGGCGCGAGGGTCTGGGCATAGGCGGAGTCGGCCAACTGTTCGATACCCTTAAAGCGCTCTTGCAGGTGTTCATTGATGATCTCCTGCACCTTCTCTTCGGGCAGGTTCTCCCAGTCAGCACCGCGGAGAATTTCCGGCAACTCTGCGGCCGCCTGGTTTGCATCGAACTCAGCGTCCAAAGCGTCCCATGCGCGGTTGTAACCCGCTTGCGCATTGTCTTCATCGCGCGCCAGGTTGCCCTGTCCGCGCTCTGCGAGGGCCTGGCGGGCGCCTTTCTGGTTCTGGTCGAACTTGTAGTCGGTGACGGCCTCTGCGCCTGCGTTGAAGGCGTTCTGCAGGGCGCGCGCCGCACGTACATTCCTGTCGTAACCGCCCGCGGCAAAGAAGCGACGGTTAGTTTGCAACTGAACAGGGGTGGATGAGACATCCACGCCCTGCCGAGCGGTCTTGCGTCGCTGTGTCTGGCGAGCCATTGGCTGCTCCTTACGATGTCTTGCCGGCATTGGCGGCGTCCATACGCCTGCCCGTGTTGTAGCCGCTGGTGGCCGCGGTGGCGATCTGGAGACCGGCCTCTACGCCGCTGATGTCGCGGATCTGGGATCTGCCTGTTGCCAGGCGGTCATCGACACCACGCTGTTGGAAGTACAGGTTCTTGGCCGCCTGCGCGGTAGCCATGTCCTGATCCTGCACGGATTGATTCATCATGGCGGCAAACGACTGTCCCATTGCACCGGACTCGCCGGCTGCGACACGGGCGCGGGCGCGGGACTCCCGAGCGGCTTTAATGCGCGCCCCGAGTTCCTCCTCAGTTGCCGCAATGTTCTCGAGGCGTTCGCTTTCCGCCTGCGCCTCCATTGCACTGGCCTGAGCCTTTGCGGATTGGTGCTGTGAATAGGCGGAGACGGTAGCGGTAGTCGCCGTCATTGCCATCATGATTGCGGTTGTTGCGGAGACTGGCTCACACATGGTCAGGCCTCCGATGCATACTGGATAAAGGGGGTGCCGCCTGCGCCGAACTTTTCGAAGCGATTGACGGGGACGAAACCGAGCACTTCCAGCCACTTGAGGGTGACCTGGTTGTCGGCGTCGATGAAATTGGTGAGGTAGCGGTACCGTGAGTGCATGAGTACAAGCGATGCCCGGCACTGCCGCATAAAGTCGCGGCGATGTTTGCGGATGTCGTCGCTGGCGAGGAGCCAGATGCCCCCGATCTGCGGGGTGAGCCCGTTGGCGCCGAACATGGCGACCGGGATTCCCTCCAAGAGCGCGCACCAGCACATATCGGTATCACTCACTTGGATGGACTCCAATAGCGCAGCGAGCGGTGCCTGGCCGCTGGTGCGTGAGATCTCGCGAACGTCACACTCGCGGAGCCTGGGCGCCAGCAGCCGGGCTTCAACTTCAGATGCCGGTACGACGGTGAATCGATTCATCCCATACTCCGTGAGCGGTTATGCCAGAGCGCCTCCCATTCACAGGAGGAGAACTTGGCTTGTAAATGTGAGGGGTTCTTGAGAATAACGACAGCCTCCTTACTGTTGCCCGAAACGTCGAACGTATAGGCACCAGAGTGGAAGCTGACAGAGCCGAGTTGGAGCGACTCCTCCCCGACTGTGCGACCGGTGAAGGAAGACAGTCCGGATGGCACTATGGAAGTTTCCACAGAGGAATACAGTTCACCGTAGGGTTGCACTTCGGTCTCGAAGTAGCCCGCATCCTGGTAATAGACGGTGAATGTACGAAGCTGCAGGCGGCCGGTGGTGATGGCCTGTTCCTTCCGGTCGACCATAAACTGCTCGGAGAACTGGTACTCGGAGTCGTACCCGAGACCCACGACGGGTTTAAAGCTACGAACGTCGCCGGGAATGGCGATCTCGGCGTTACCGGCAGAGATCGGGTAGGTATAAGTGTCGGTCTGGGCAAGCCTGCCAACGGAGTCGGAACCTGTGGTGTATACCACTCTCATGGAGTCGCGGTCGCAGTTGCCGGTGTTCCACGGCAGGGTGATAACGGTGCGGTTATTGCCCGCTTCGAAACGCATGTCTCCGGGTCGCACCTCATAGCGCCGATCGAGCAGGATGTCGAAGTCGAGACCGGCCACGGTGGCGGAGTCGTCCAGGTCACAGCGCTCGAGATAGGTACCGTCAGTGCGGCGGATCAATGCGTAGAGGTTGTTTTCGATCACATCGATGGACAGCAGGCGGTCGTTTGGGTCCAACTCCCAGTGCCCCCAAGCGCTCTGCAGTTTCTGGTCGCCGGACCAGTAGAACTTATAGGCGTAGATGTGATTCTTGTGTCCGGGCTCGGAGCTGATCCCGAAGATCACGTCTTCGTTACCATTGCCTGCAATCTTGAAGAGGTTGCGGGGAAGGTAGCGGGGAGCATGGGCCGTTACATCGGCTGCGTCATTCGACAGGGAATCTTCCGAGACAAAGTACTCGCGCATCTTGGAGTAGGGGCCGGAGCGGGTCACAAAGTACACGTCGGTGCCTATGCCGATCGGGCGGACGCCCCTGTCCATTTCATAGTTGGTGGCCACATCGATGGATACGGAAGTGGGTGTCAGGAGGTCGGTCACATTCAGGGAGAACTGCGTCTGGTCCGCGAACAGCATGAGCCCGTTGTTGAATGGGACAGCGTATTCGAGCAGGGAGACTTTGGTGGTGGTGCTGGCAACGTCTACGACATCGCTATCCAGCAGGGTGGTAACCGTATTGCGCCAGAAGTTGCCGTAATCTCCAGCCCCGGAGAAAACGACATTCTCGTCAGTGAGAAAGCCGAGCCGGTTCTTCCAATAGAACACATCGTTGATGGTGCGGCCAACGAAGGTGGGCGGAGGGTTGGTCTCCTCGTCCCCAAACCGCCGGCCATCCCATCCAAAGGTGGTCAGGTCGAAATCGCCGTTGGACTGGCGCACAAGCGCCCAGGGCATGGTGAGTTCGTCAAGGGTGTCATTGGCGCCCGGGCCGTAAGTCTCCTCCCATACGCCACCGACCCGACGGACATAGTAACCGCCAAAATTGTTCTCATCATATCCGGCCACTTTATAGAGCGCGCCGTTAGAGGGTGGGGAGGGGTCGGACGCCTTGGGCAGGTCACTGAAGGTGTTGACCGTGCCGGTGAGCGTGCCGCGGCCGTAAGTGCTGTAAGTGCGGCTGGCCGGCAGTGCCCGCCAGGTGTTCGGGCGGTACCACGAGCTGTAGTTCGGCGGCTGAGTGATGGGAGTGTCCTTGATCCTGACCTTCTTTTCCTTGTTGACCACAAAGGTGTAGTCGGCGATGGACACGAGGGAGAAGGAGGCGTTGGCGTTGCCGGACACGTTGAGGTACGCCTTCCCCTGGGGGAAGTTCACGGTCTTTTCTGCGCCAGTATTCGCGTCGTAGACTTTGAGATCACCGTCAGTGATTACGACGACATACCGCTCGCCCACGTCGCGATTGATCGTGTGTACGAAAGCCGTTGAAATGTCGGCGGTGGTGACTTTGGCGACGTGCTGGAAGGGTGGCCGCTTCTTGAGACCATCAGCAACAGTCGCGTAACAGTTGACCATACGCTCCGCCTGGGCAGGCTGGCGCAGGGTGGCAGGCTGCTGCGACACGCCCTGGAAGAGTGCCGGAATATGGCGGGAGACTAGGGACATGATTAGAACCGGGTGGGGTTATAGTGGCGTTGCGCGGTGGGGTCGTCACCGATCAGGTTGTAGCGTTTGCTGCGCTTTTCCATGCGCTTGAAGGCCGCGTATTGTTCGCGCTCGACTTCCTGGGTGTACTCGTACAGCAGGCGGGAACCAACGATGTTGGTCTGGAAGATTCTGCCGGCGCGGGCGGTGATGTAACTGCGCGCGGCCTGGGGGATCTCTTCAAAATTGAAACCCCAGATGATATTGCATTCCGCTACGCGCCCGATCTCGAAGGTGCGGTTCCTGCGGTCATACAGTTTGGGGACGTTTTGCTCCCAGCGCATCACAAAGTCATCGGCCTGTGATACGGGGTCAACCCAGAGGGCATTGTCGGGGATGAGGATCTCGCCGTTGACGTCCGGGTTGAGCAGATAATCTGTGTCGGTGTTGAAGCTCCAGCCTTTGGACAGGACGTCGCGCAGGCAGGTGTCGACATTGAGTACCGCGCGCGCCGCATCGCTGGGCAGCGGGCCGGTAATGGTATTTACGGGTGACTGGCCGATGCTGCCGAGCAGGGCATTCACTGCATCGAGCTTCGTCATGACAGCGGTTGGGACAGTCATAAGAAAACCTTATTCGAAAAAAACCGAGGCCGGAGGCTAATTAAATTAGCGGGCCGGAAAGTGTATCTGATACTGGAAAACTTGAGGGTGTACCATTCTAAGTTTTTCAAGGAAGGGTTGAACAATCATGCAGAAGAAATCGATGTTTTCCATTTGCCATTCTGTTCTCTTTGGTTGAATCCAGGTGAGTATCTAAATTGTTATTTTAAGACTGGTGCGTATGGAGGGAATCCGGCTCAAGAAAGGAAATCACTGAATAATAAAATTAATTCACTCATGGAAATGCTGCACCGGAAATATAGGCAATTCGTAACCTATTTAGAGCGTAAAAATAATTAATATACAGCGTAATCTAATTTATTTAAATTATTGTCGGGCTAACGCTGATTCAATAATCAGCGGCTGTTGACATTATATCAGTGCTGTGTGAGTCTCCAATGTAGCTATCGTGGTTAATGGCTAAATTTCTAGGAATGATTTAAAAGTAAAAAGGAAATATCGTGAAATTCAAGTCTTTAGTTTTACTTGTGCTGGGCGCAATTAATAGCTCGATCGTTATTGCAGGTGATGAACCTGTGAATTGTGCGACGCAGACAACATATACCACTTATTGGTATGGTCCTGCTAACTGTACTATACCTCCTGGTGATTTGTTAGTTCATTACTCTGATAAATCTTATGTGCCATCTCTAGTACTTAGAAAAAATGGTTTTAAATGTACCGCTTTTTTTCCATATTCAGGAACTGAAGAGAATGTAGAAACAATATGTGATTACACCCCAAAAGCGACTATTAGAATTCGTCCGGACCCCACCGACACGACCTACAAATATGCTGATGTGTGGGGGACCGATAGAGATGGCAGTATTGTTTCTCAGGAGCTTTGGGTAGACGGCGTAAAGCAAAATGGTTCCAGTGTTTTATTGATGGGAGATATTGGAGATACCTTCACTGTAACTGCGCGGGTTCGTGATAATGACGGGTATACTGATGAAGCCTCTCAAGGTGTAACGCTTAGAGGAGAAAACCCCAGTCCCTGTGGTGATCATGAGTGTTGATTCAACAGTTTTTTTTATGGTAATTTGTATAAACCCTAATTTTCTGCGGAGTTAATACCTTGCCAGCAGGGCGCGGAGTCTGCTGGCAAGGCGCCGGTTTTCGAATCTGAGTTTTTTTTTTGTTTCGGATTGGCTTTAATGTCCCAACCATATTTAATCGATGCCCTTCTTATTCTGAAATAAGAAATCCTTATTCGAAAAAAACCGAGGCCGGAGGTTAGTCCAGCCCCGGTTTGACGGGTTGAGATTAGACCGGGTTACCGGTGCGGATCTCGAAGGCGCACTTGTTGCGCAGCGCGCCGTGGCCGACCGCGTACTTGGCGACCATCAGAGTGCCCTGACGGCGGATGTCGTACTCGGACTCCATGCCCAGACCCAGGAGCTGCACAGTCGCGGCGGCTTCTTCAGTGAAGACGACGCCGGTAGTGGTGCCCATGTTGACCTGATATTTGGCCGGGATGTCGGCATTGGCCGAATCATTTGCGCCCCACGGCAGGTTGTTGGACTTGACCACGTTGACGCCGCCAATCATGGAGAAGGAGCCCTTGGAGTAAGAGCCGTCGCCGTCCACGTCGCGGTTGAGGATCAGAGTCGGCTCCTGCGCGAGCAGGTACCATTGGGCGGGCTTGAGGGCAGCGTTCACCCTCTGGGTATCGACGGGTACGTCCTTCTCTTCCATCGCCTGCTTGCCGGCCCAGATAGAACCGGCCAGGGAGGTTGCGGAAGTGTCAGAGTCGGCATCGTTCAGGGTGCCGCCGCCCTGGTCACCGGAGAAGAGGGCACCACCACGCGCGGCCAGCACCAGATTACGGGCAATGTTTTTGTCGTAATCGCGTGCCAGTGCCAGGCCCAGTTCGCGCGAGTATGGCGCGCGGACATCGTAGTGGTTGGCGGCTTCATCGATGTTGGCGATGAACGCATCGGAGATCAGCAGGTCGTCGATGGTGATGGTCACCTCGTTGTGTGCGATCTGCTTGCCGACGATCTCTTCACCCGGAGTGTGGTAGCCGGAGTTAGCGCGGAAGGTGGCGGCGAACTGGGCGGACTTGCCACTGGAGATGACTCGCTGGCGGGTCAGCTCCTTGAGGATGGTGCTGGTTTCGAAAGCGGTGAGAACTTCACCTGAGAAGACTTTCAGGAACAGCGCCTTGGCGTCACCGGTAAGATTGGCCTGACCGAGACGGGAGACAGTTGCATTTGCCATTGCAGCAATACCTATTTGAGGTTGGAAAGGATCAGGGGAGAATTACCGCGTTTGCTACTGTGCTCCGATTGTCACCCTCGGGTGAGTCTTTGCGTTCGCTACTTGGTAGGGAATGTGTCGAATGATCAGGCCGTCACATTGCGAAGAGGGCGCCCGCCCGGCATTGCACCGGGCAGGACTTGATCGCAGGAGGAGAGAGCTGCGAAGGGAGGGACTGTTAGCCAAACAGGTCGATGCCGGCCCTGGAGGCGCGCTCGATCTTCTGCTGGACTTCTGCGCGATAGGCAGGGTCTTTGGCGTAACGGGGGTCAGCCATCGCCTGAGTTAATTCATGCGAGGACTTGAAGTGCCCGCCAGTGACCGTGTTGTTGGACTGACCGGAGATGTTCACGCTCGGGTCGATGTCGGCGTTGGCGGTATATTTTTGCGCCAGTGCCTCAGCGCCAGCCTTTACGATTGCAGGATTGGTTGAAGTGAGCTGCACGTTCAGGGCCTGGATCTCACTCGGCTCCAGGTTGGCAGCGGCCCATTCAGTCGCCCGGGTGTAACTCTCGCGGGTACCGTCAAAGGCGGAGAATGCGGCGTTCTCAATGGAACCAACAAGGGCTTGCTGTCCGGCGATATAGTTGTCGACCATCTCGCGGGGCATGCCAGCCTTCTCGAGGGCGCTGTAGGTTTCAGTGGTGAGTTCACCCTTCTCGGCAAACTCTGCCTGGGCGGCCTCGACCGGATTGGAGAGGCCGGACTCGCCGCCTGTACCTTTATCTGCCTTATCGCCTTCACCGCCCTGGGCGTCATCCTTCTGGGATTCGTTTGAGGATTGCTTGCGCAGAGCGGCTTCGGCGTCCTGCTGCGCCTTCAGGAGCGCGGCGACATTGACCTCGCCCTTGTCCGCATCCCAGAACTTTTCCGGAATGTCATCGGGGCGTTGGGGCTTGTCACCTTCTTTATTACCTGGCTCCTGACCGGGGGCCATGGAAATGTCCTCCCCGGTCTGGGAATTACTGGACGTGATCGAGGTCACGCCCTCTGCGGCTTTTGCAGCCATGGCGGCGTCGTGTTCCGACTGCGCCTTGGCCTGGTCCGGATTCGGCTCCCCGCCGATGTTCAGTGAGTCAGGCATTACTTGGCCGCCTTGGTTTCGAACTGCTTCTTCCACTCGGCCTCAGTCAGTACCTTGACCTTGCAGTCTTTGTGCTTGAAGGCGGGGGTATATTCGGCATGTTCCTGGACGTTGCCATTGGCCATGATCTTGCGCTTTACGACGACGCCATCTTTGCGTTCAACGTAGGCTTCGCCTTGCACATGGTTGGGTTCGGGACGCACGGCGCCCTGGGGTACGGCGTATTCTGGTCCGGAGGGTTTTGCATTAGCCATTGGGTATCTCCTCGGTCATTGAACTTGCAAGTGCACCAGCCAACTGTCCGGCAACAGGTCCGGCAGCTTTATCGACGACACTGCCCACCACGGCATCGTCCTCCTCCCGCTCCATTTGTTGTGGAGATTTCTGGATGTCTTCGATGTCGATGTTGTGATGCGTCGCCATGAGCTGTGCAACTTTGGTATGGTCGAATTGGGCCATGAAGCCTTCACCAAACAGCTCTTTGCCATCTGCGAAGTATTCACGGTATTTGTTGAGTTCGTGTCCCCGGCCGAGGGCATCGAAGCCGGTGATCACGACAGGCTCCAGTGCTGCGTCAGGCAGGGTGGGCATCTGTTGTGCCTTCCGCATCTGCGCCATCAGGCGCTTGACGATGGGGAGCTGGAGTTCCTGTGAGAGAACGGTGTAGACACCGCCCAGTACATCCTCGAGTTCCTGTGCCTGCATCCGGATCTCTTCTGCCGTGACACGTTCAGCATTGCGCACAGTGCCAGTGGTCAGGAGGAAAGCGTGGGACAGGCGGAGGGTGAGATCATCGGCGGTGGACTTTGCCACCTGGAAGTCGGGAAACTTCTCAACCTGCAGGGTCTCAATATCGTCCCGGTTGCCCTCGACAAACTCCCCGGACTCGGCCCGGTTCAGGGCTTCGAGATCTGTGGTGGAGTTGGGTTTTTCCAAAAAGATAATCTTTGCGGCGGCGGCAGCGAACTGGACGATGGACTTTGAGAGACCTTCCAGTGAGCGCAAGTCGCCCATGTACTCTTCGACGTGGCCGCGGCCATAGTCTTCGTTTTCGATTGCGCCCCAGCGCAGGGGAATGTACGGACACTCATCGTAACTGGTGCGGCCATCGGACCCGGGGACAACTTTGTCCTCTATCTGCTGGTCCCATACGGCCTTGTCACTTTCCTTGCGGATATAGGTGTAGACCTCAAGGTTGTCGTCGGACGTGAGGTCTACCTCAATGTCCATCTTGCCGATCAGTGCCTGGTCCAGCGTCGCTGGGTGCACGGATTCCTTGATCACTATCTCCCGCCAGTACCCCATGGCATCCCGCAGGACACAGAAGTTGGTCAGGCGGAACATGCGGGCACCGCCGGTGGCCGGCATGTGCAGGAGAGCGTTACCGGTGGTGATCAGGTTTCGCAGGGTGGCGTGAAGTGCAACGCGGAGGTTGCCCCGCTCGACGAGCCGCATTGCGCGGTTCTCTATCTTGCGGAGTTCCTCTTGGATTTCGGTATCGTCGGCTATCTCGGCGAGGACGTCATCCGGAATCATCATCCGGAAGAAAGGGTTGCCTGTGGGGAGCAGGGCCATCGCCAGTTTGGAGGCGAGGTTGTTCACACCCCGGGCGCCCAGCGACTGGTAGGGCTGGGGCAGGGTGGAGTTCTCGTTGTGCCCCTCGGGCGGGAGCAGGGCGGGGATGGTGAGGTCTGCGGCATCGCGTGCGCGCTGGAGGATGGCGTCACGGGAACCGTTGAGCTTCTCCCAACGTGCTTTTGCGGTCGCCATTCAGTGGCTCCTAGTGGAGGTGGGTACGGATACCTTGCAGCCCACGATAGCCTCGGTAGGCGCGCGGTCTGGGTTTGGGGGAAATAGACGGGAGAGGGGTTGTGACCCTGGGCGATGCCGGCTGTGGTTGGGCGATCGCGGGGGCGGGGCCACCGAGGTCTATGCGCAGGGAGGAGCGCCCCTTGCGAAGCTGATCAACCGTGGATGACTGGCCGATGGAACCATCGAGGTACGGGTTCCGCAACCACTCCGGCTTGTCCTCGTCGGGGTCACGAGGCTTGGGAGCCTTTGGAACTTTTGGGGGTTTGCACATTGTCCGGTTCTCTGTAGAGTGCGGCGTAAATCGTTACAAGTGTTGAAATATGCGCGAATTTCTACAATTTCACAGGTGGCGGCCAAAGAGATGTAAATTCAGAAGCTACCGAATAAATGGTTGGAACTCTTTCAGAACTAATAAATCACGGAGAATAAGATGGAAGAAGCAGTTAACGAAGAAACCATGCTTGAGCAGGCAACCTCCAGCCTATTAAGAATTCAAGAGTTTGATGCTAAAAATTTACCGAGATTTGGCGAGCTTGAACGTACCCTAAATTTTCCGGATGTCGTTGAACCGGTAAAAAGGTTAATCGAACTTTATCGGCGCCTAGCAGTGGAAGCTCTGGAAGATTTTCCATATTCTATTCAAGAGAAGGTAAAGGAACATTGTGACAATGCTTATAAAAGGTTTGAGGATGTTATCAATTTTGAGCCGGCGGAGTATGAATCACCATCCGTAGAGCTTGGTCGATATGTGATGAAAATTATGGGTATTTATGATTCTACTTTTACAAGTTTACATCCCTATATATCCTACTCCCTTCATAGATCTACGGACCTTTCAAGCTCAGCTGCAGCAACCCGCTCCGTACTCAAATCCTTCGAAATGGAAACTAAAAATATCAAAAAGGACTTACTTAAAACGCAGGAGGAGGCAGCGAATATACTTCTAAATATTAGGAATATTGCTGCCGAGGAGGGCGTGACTCAGCAGGCTATTTATTTTAAAGAAGAGTCAGAAGGTCATGACAGCCAGGCAGCAAGCTGGAGGACGGGGGTTTTTGTAGTAGCTTCTTTATTTGCCACCTTCGCCATTACGTCCATATTTCTCCATAAGTGGACATGGTTAGCGCCTACAACTACCTTTGAGACAGCGCAGTTGGTGACCAGTAAGCTGGTTATCTTTGGGGTGCTCGCCTATTTGTTAATTATATCTGTAAGGAATTATCTGAATCATAAACACAACTCAATCGTCAACAAGCACAGGCAGAATGCTTTAATGACCTATAAAGCCATGGTTGAGGCAACGGACGATGCTGGAAGCCGGGAAGCCATCTTAATTCAGGCCGCCGCTTGTATTTATAATCCGCAAGCTACAGGATATGCGTCGGCAGGTTCTGACGCAGCAGCGGTGTCCGGTAAATCCATGGTTGAAATATTGAGTAAGCCTGTGATGCAAGCCGCAACAGGTTCCGGCAAATCCTAAAGAGAAAACTGGTACAGAATCGATGCCAGATTGTGTTCCAACTCCGTCGCCTGTGTTGACTTGTGTACAGTTGTCACTGCTCATAGCTTACCAGGGGCTTTCCTGGTGGCGATCTTCTCGGTGGCGGCCAGGAGCGCGCGCAGTTTCTGTACAAGATCAACCTGTCCGGCATATCGGATATGGTCTTCGATAGACTCGCCGTTCTGAATGCAGCGCGGGGGGTATCGTTTCTCCAGCTCCTCAATAAGGGCCGGGATGTCCGCAGGCAGGGGTTTCATAGTTACCTTTAAGTCCCTTAGGGATACGAGGGTTCTCGTTAGTGGTACCAAATTCCCGCCACCGGCCCCTAAGGGCTGGAGACGGGAGGGCTGGAGGCGGGAAAGCAGGGTTAGCCAAGTAGACGCTCGGGCCGCCAGAGCCTGACCTTCTTGGTCTTGAAGTTATAGCTGCTCGCCCAGAGGATGTGCGCCAGACGGGCCTGAAGCAGGGCATCCTCCTCGGTCTTGCCTTTGGAGGCATAGCCTTCGACCACGATGCCCCACAGCCGGTTAGCCTCTGCCTCGTGAACCTCCCTGACAAACCGGGACTTAGGGCCGATACCCCGACAGCCCGGGTATCCGTCAGTGGCATCCCCTGTGAGGGTCTGCTCCATCAGGAACCGGTAGGCATGTAATGGCTCGATGAGCCGGGGCTTGTCCTTGTCGTGGCGGGGGTTGAACAGGTAACCGGGCACCGTTTTCATGTCCTTGTCTTCGGACACGATGATGGTAGGCCCCTGCACGAAGCGATCGCCGGAGGTCTGAAGGATGCCCATGATGTCATCGGCCTCCAGACGGGGGCGTTTGAAGGAGCGGTACTCGTGTTCGAGGTACTCCTTCACCCAGGACAGAAGCTCCGGCTTTACCACGTTCTGGCGGTTGCCCTTGTAGCTGGGGTCGAGCTGCTTGCGGAAGTTTACGTCCGGATCAGACAGGCAGATGATCACTTTGTTGGTGTCGAGCTTGTCGCACAGCTCTCCTATGACTTCATCCACATCCCGACGGGCGCGGTTGTGGTCGACGACCTTGCCGCATCCTGTGTCCCCGAAGTCGAACTTCTTTTCGTTACGGGATGCGGCCTGGTAGGCGATGATGTCCGCGTCGATGAGGAGGGTTGGATCTTTCAATCGATCTTACCTGTGCGGAGACCCCGCCATAGGGCACTGTAGACCGTACGCCACGCGTCAGCTTCTTGAGCGACCGACAGGATAACGAGGACAAAGGGCGTGATGAACATCCAAACGAACGACCAGATGCGGCAGAACCACGGCTTCTCTTGGGCCAATTTGCGTAATTTATCCAACATCACGACGCCTCCCTGATCTGCTTCTCAAGACCGTCCCGCTGCTGACAGGCAACACGCAACGCTTCCGCCGCACGCTTCTGCCTTTCCGACAGATCCTCAATATGCGACAAGACCCGCTCATGGTCGGCCTTCAGGGCCTCGACGTCGACTTCAGGCTTGATGCGATACTCCCAATCCGGCCACCAGAGGGGGTCAACTTCCTTCCAGTCCCCGAACCGCTGCCTCCCTTCAATCACCAGGGAGTCATCTTCAGCCCACTGCTTGATCAACTCTGCGTGGGGGCGGGGTCGCTGTTCCAGAACAAAGCAGTCGGTCACATACATAAGGTTGTGGCCCGCCTCAGCTACTTTGATATAGGTACCACGGTTGAAAACTTCGGAAACCGTAACCACTGTATCAACGGCCATCGAAGAGTACGGGTTGTCTACTCTGCGAACCTTATCGCCAACTTTAAATTTACCCATCATTTACTACTCCCTGCGGACCACTTCTCGAAGCCGCGAACACCCATATAGGTGAGGGCCGGAGAGGCGAGAATGAGAAAGATCTGCCACTGGAAATCCGGAGCCTGGAGTCCCCATGCTTCCGGTAGAACTGGAATCAGACTGGTCGCGAACGCATAAGCGGCGGTGATGTACCACGATTGTCTGGCAATCTTCGGTCGAGTGCGCTTGGTGTACAGGTCGGTCTGGTGAAGTTCGGCCTGAATGGTTTCTTGCTGGGACTCGAACTGGTCGCGCTCGACTTGCAGCATCAAGGTGCGGTAGTCGTGGGACCGTTTGGACATCGCCATGCGGAACTCATGCTCGAGCTGGATGGCTTTGTCTTTGTCGGTGATGAACTCACTGATCAATGATGCGCCGCGATCGACAATCTTGTCCCACATGGCGGAGAAGGGGTTCTTCATCAGATAACCTCCCTGAGTTTGTACAGAATTTCCCGTGCTTCCATTACCGGTAACGCAAACCATTCACCGCTACGCCTGACGTCTTCCATGCGGGTGTGCATTTCGATCTCTGCAAAGTGGCAGTCAGCGAAGTACACAGCCTCGCGCAGTTGGAACTGGCGGTGGGGGCAGGCAGTCTGGAAACTGTTAAGGCGGGAGTGGGGATCACACGCGCGGCCGATCTTTACGTAACCGGGCCAGCTGGGGTGATCAATGATATAAACGAAACCCTCTGTACGCTTGGCGATGAACTGTTCAGCTCTGCCGGCAGATGTGCCGGCGTCGTACAGATGCCGTGCCAGGTCGCGATAACGGCGGCGGGTTTCCGGCTCCAGCCTGGCGACTGCGGCACGGCCACCCACCATCCCCTCCTGGAGGCGGCGGATGCCGTTGCGGCGACGCACGGTGGCTGGGTTTTCTTTAGTGTGTTTCCTTCCATGACGTGCCGATGTCATAGTCACCAGCGAGCGGGCAGCGAAAGTGGAAATGCTCACCCGCGAGGCGGATTGAGTCTGCTGCGATACGTCCAACCCCATCTGCTTCCTCCTTCAGGACTGATAACTGGACTTCATCGTGGACATTGAGTAGGGGAACTACATCGAGTCCCTCCCGTTTGAATGCCTCGAACATGAGCACGAGAGCTTTCTTCATGATGATTGCGCCTGCCGATTGGCAGAGTGAATTGAGCGCTGCATGCATGGAGCGGACGGGGATCTTGCGGCCATCGAGACCCTTGAGGTAACCACGCTTTGCACTCTCCTTAACCTTCCCGGTCAACTTGGCGAGGGCTGGGAGACCTTCCATGAGGGCGGCACGGGAGCGGCGACCAATGGCGGTGATCTTCTGATCGCGTTTCTTTCCAGAGGGGAACTTGGCGTAGAAGCGGAGCAGCTTATCTTCAGGCCACTCGGACAGAACAATACAGCCGAGGTTGAAGTCGCCACTGCCGTACAGCATCCCGTAGAAGTGGGTCTTGGCAGTGTCTCGTTTGATCAGGCCGACAGCTTTCTGATTGCGGGTGTGCATGTCAGTGCCGTCCTCCTTCTTCCCGTTGAGGACAACCTCGACGTAGGCACCGTTATCGAAACGGGCCATGAAGTGCGCCAGTACGCGCAGCTCCAGGGCGTCGGCATCGCAGCCCACAATGACCCGGCCTTCGTCGGCAATAAATGCAGCGCGACATGGCTCGCCGTACATGGCGTGGTTGGCAGGTACTTGCGCCAGGTTCGGGTCGGAGTGCGTCATGCGGCCGGTCACGGCTCCGAGCTGATTCACACGGCCATAGATGCGTCCACCTTTCTCTTTCTTGAGCCACGCCTTGCCGCCGGTTGCGATCTGGGACAGACGCTTCTGTACGGTCATGTACTCGGTGATCAGCCTGGCTTCCTCGAAGGGCAGCGAGCCGAGCACCTCTTCATCGATCTTTACCTGACCGGTGGCGGTGAACTCCGTGGGCGCCCACCCGTATTTGTCCTGAAGATTGCGGGCGATGTGCACGCGACTGCCTGGGTTAAAATCGACGAGCTTGATCCTGGAGTAGGGCGCGCCTTGGGTGAGGTCGGCGCGCAGCCTGTCCTTGTAGCGGATGGTCTTCTTGGGGATGGCAGTCTTTGCGCCGTTACGGACGTAGAAAGGCTTGAAGGCTTGCGTGCACTGGTCGTATAGCTCAATGTTGCGCTTGGTGAGTTCCTTCACCAGTGCTTCCAGGCCCGGACGATCGATACGGATGCCGACGCGCTCCTGCCAGGTGATGTACTTGGCGACCTCCATCTCCAACCAGATGGCCTGCTCGGAGAAAGTCTTACCTTCGAGATACTCAATCAATGCGAGGTTGGCGACAACATCCTGCATACAGTAGTCGTCCATCTCCCTGGTGAACGGGATGGTTGCCCACGTGTGCTTCCTGCCGGTTCGCGGGTCGATGAACTGGCCGGGTTTGAAGTCGCTCTTAGCCTCACCCCCGAGACGGACACCCCACTCCCACAGTGAGTGCGAACCTACGCGGAATCCCTTGTCGGGAAGTTTCCCCTTTCGCATCGCGCGGAAGTCGCGATCTTTCAGGTCGGGGAAGTTCAGCATCGAGGCGATCTTGGAGTCGTACTGTGTTTGGGGCCACTGTACTTCTCCCGGGTAAACCGCTTCGACGGCGGGCAGGTCGTAGCCGATGATGTTATGTCCTGCTACGCACTCCGCGGAGGACAGTAATTTGAAGGCATCGGCGAGGGTTCCGTCCCGGGGGGTGGGGACGTCGGTGTAAGACCCGTCGAGGTCTTGATAAAAAGCATGGTCGGTGAAGCGGTACTTGCGTCCGGTAGCCCGATCAACCGCATTGATGCAGTGCAACTTTGTGATGGTATCGAGCAGACCATCACTCTCGATGTCGAATACAAGCATCGCTTCTCCAGGAATTAGGGGACGGGGGCCGGGGCAATATCCCGACTTTTACTGGCTAAACCCCGCCGAAGGTGGTTAGGCGTTGCCGATAAGGTCTTCGATCAGGTCTGCAGCGGCTCGGGCAGCTCTGGCGTCGACGCCACAGGCGATACGCTCACTACGCAGCTTTGCTACCTTCGCGGCAAGCTTCTCTTCACGCAGGATCTGCGCGTGCGCGTGTTCGCGCAGATGAGCAACCGTGCCGGTGAAATCTTTGAGGATGGTGGCGGTTGTCTTACGGGAAAATGCCATGGGTTCTCCTTGGGGAGTTTTGGCCTGGTTAAGCAGGGGCTCTACAGCTTTGCTTTCAGAACCTGCCGACTCGATTGCGACCACTCATCGGGCGTACAGTCGTCGATACTGTTGCGGGTCTCAGTGATCATCACTGGCTCCTCGTCCGGTAGCGCCCTGTCGAGGCCGCGATAGAAGTCCTGTATGTCTGCGTGGGCCAGTTCGGGCGTAGGCGGTACATGGAAAATATCCACACCCTTGTCGAATAACCGCTGGAGATTCGCGAGGGCGCGCCAGGCAAGCTTGGTTGCCGCCATGATCCCATCCGGATCACGGTGGGTTTCCTCTACGGCAATGTCAGCGAGATGGCGGAGCAGTGAGTCCAACTCTTCAGTGGATTTTGATTTATCCCAGTGCACCGGGGTGCCCGGATTGTGTTGCTCATTGGCGATGCGGCTGGATTCGCCAACCGCTGCCAGCGCGTGGGGGAAATAACGGAACAGGCCTTGGAACATCAAGAGACCTTTCCGGGTGGTGTTGTCTGTGGGCAGGCTCATTGACTGGCCTCATGAATTTCATGGGCTAAATCCATACCGTCCCAGTTATCCAGTCCGGCCGCTTCCAAACAACTGAGCCAGTCATCGCGTTCGCGCAAGCGGTCAAGCTCTGACTTGCGGATTTCGATCATCTCTTCCATCATTTCAGCTTCCACAAGATGATCGCGGAGATGAGCAGCAATACCACGTTGACGCCAAAGGCGATAACAGCGGGGAGGAGCACCATCTTCCAACTAAGAGTTGACATGAAGGAGACGCCAGCCAGTTTTAGCAAGGCCGTTAGCAGCGACCATGCATAACAAAGTTTCGTCAGCATTAGCGGGTCCACCGTGCACGTTTACGTTTGCCTTTCTGGGAAAGGCGGTTATAGGCATTGCGAACTACCGGGCGGTAGAAGTTGCGTTCACTCTCGCGGTCGAACCTGTGGCCGGCTGATAGGTGAATCGGGTTCGCATACGCGGGCGAGCCAACCCCGCAAGCGGCAATAGTGGCGGCCATGATGTGGGCAGCGAGCAGTGATTTACCATTCATAGAAATACTCCTTGGTGATCTCTGTGTAGCCTTCCTCGAACTGGCGCTTGGGACTCCAAGAGACATATACTTGATTTGTCCCTTTTCCATAAATAACGACGTAACCCTCATCACTCGGATCTTCGTCCGCAGGGATCTGCCAACCTCGGTATATGTTGTAGTCACCCCTCGACATTGGCTCCGCGTGTACTTTCTTGTGACAGCGGTAACGCTTTAAGTTATTGAACTGAAGCTCCATCAGTATTCCTCCTCCTCTTCATTTTTGAATCCGTGCTTATCGGCTGACCCCTTCTCCGGCAAGTCGCACTCGTGCAGAAGGCCGGTGTTCAGGTCATACTGCAGCCCGAATTTCAGGCCCGCGGCGTCTCCCGTGTAGCGATCTTTCAGTACACGGAAAATGGTCGGGTCACTGGATTGCTTGTTGCGCTCAATGCCGAACATGAAGTGCGACCAATACGCAATGGAGCGGGAGCCACGGAATTGGTTTTCATATACCCGTCCCCCTTCCTCGTGCGGTTTACCTACTGAAGGCGTGGTGAGGTGGGAGATGTAGTAGATGGTGATGTCCAGCTCCTGACAGAGCGCGGACAGTTCGGCCATGATCTTGTCGATGGCCTTGCGTTCGTCGTCATCAACGGCAGCGGCGAGGGCGGTGAGGTGGTCGAGGAAAATATCCTTGATCCCGCAAGCGACTGCCATGTAGCGGATGCGTTGTTTGATGGTATCCCATCCCATAGAGCCGAAGTGGTCGTACAAGAAGACCTTGCCGGACATCCCTTGCAGTGTCGCCTTCAAGAGTTCCCGGTCGTAATCCACCCCAGGGACGTGAACACGCTGCCGCATCTTCATGCCCGCAAGGGTCTTTGCAGTGAGCTTCGCCGGCTCCTCAAGAAAGATTCCGCCGATCGGGAGACCTTCAGTCTCATTAACGAACGTCGCAATCTGCTTGAAGATTGTTGACTTGCCACAACCAGTGCCCCCGCCGAACCCGTACAGTTCCCCACGTCGACGTCCATAAGTCTTGTCAGTGAGTGAGGGCCAGGGCCAGGGAAGACCAACCTCGATTGGGCTGGATGCCTCCTCACAGAGGGCGGCGATGTCGACCACACCATCGGGGCGAAACGCCTTGGCATTCCACATCGCGTCGATAACTTCCTTGCCATAACCCTCAAGGAGACATTCATTCGGGTCTTTCTTTGGAAGTCTGGCGATGTACGCCTTGCCCGGACTAAGAAGCTCCGCGCATTCAAGTGCGGCAGTCTGTCCGGGCTCATCCATGTCAAACATGAAGATGACTTTCTCGAATTGCTCAAGCCACTCGATTTCCTGTGCGATAGTTTTGGAGGCTCCCTGCGCTCCATTCGGTACGGAAACGACAGGCCACTTGTTATTCTGTAATTGCGAAACAGTCAGCGTGTCGATTTCGCCTTCAGTGATAACGACCTGCTTGCCGCCGTCGCGCCACAGGTGCTGACCATAAAGGCCAATGCCCTTGACAGCCCCGAGGAAGCGGAAATCTTTATTCTTGAAGCGGAGTTTCTGTGCCCGGACGGTGCCTTTCTGGTACTGGGCGATATGTACGGTCTGCCCATTAAATTTGCCAATTGCGTACCCGAAGAACTTGCAGGTTTCTTCTGTGATACCACGCACGGCGAGACGCCGGTATTCGAACTCTTTGACCATCGCGCGGCTGCTGCAGCGCTTTTTATTCCGCGCAGTGGTGCCCGGATCGTCGTCAACGACTTCGGTCTTGCTCTGGACGGTGTAGCCACAGGCGAAGCAGTGTGCGCCGCCTTCGACATACTTGACGAGGTTATCGCCAGACTGGTCAGCGCCTCGTTCGCGGCATTGAGGGCACGGTACCTTTTCGAGAACGTCTCCCACGTAATACCCTCCATCCAGTTTTCACACGGTCTTTACAATCGAAAAGACGCTTTTTGATGTAAGGCGTCAGTCGGTTCCTATCGTGGCGGCCTTCGGAGCAGGTGCCATCGACGTGAGCAGCCTCGACAAGTGCGAGTTGCATGATGCTTCGGGTTGGGAGTGTGCGCCTCACTCTGCGGCAGTGGCGGGCCACGCAGGAGCGGAACTGTCTGTTACCCATGCTGTTTCTCCATGTTGAACATTCAGAAGCGCCCCCAAAGAGGCGACGGTTTATCTCTGTCCTAGTGGTACCTAATTACCTGGCCCACCATTCCCGGACATCGAAGCAGGGGCAGGCTTTGTTCGCACCAAGATCCCTGTGGCCGAGTACTTCAGCTTCAGGGTGATGGGTCTTGTAGTACTCCAAGATGTTGCGGAGCGTGTCGAACTGCTCGAGGGTGAAGTTGTTCTGGGGAGTCTTGCCGTCTTCGGCCAAACCACCTACGAGGCAGAAGCCCAGACTGAGGTGGTTAAAGCCCCGAGCGTGGGCACCGGGCCTGTCATCGGGTCGGCCCTGCTTCAGGACACCATCACGCTCAATGACATAGTGATAACCGATGCCCGCCCAACCTCTGCGGCGGTGCCAAAGCTCGATGTCTTCAGCGGTTACCTCTTGGGACGGCCGGGTGGCAGAGCAGTGAACCACCAGGTAATCCACTGATTTAATCGGCTTCCAATTCATAAGGCTCAATCCAAATGCTGGTGTGCGGAGTTTCTCCGGATTCGACAAAGCGCTTGGACGCCTGGAGGTCGACGATCAGGTCGTCATCCGCCCAGTAACCTTTCTTGGTGATCGCGTCGAAGATGGCTTTGCAGTAATTGTCGATGTCACCCAGCGGGTTGATGCGCTTGGTGGTCTTTGGTCTGTGGCAGACGAACTCAACGTCGACATGGACGTTGCCTGTGAAGGGGGCGGTATGGGCTGGTATCGCTTCATCCAGCAGGGCCATGTAGTTCTTGTAGGTGGCGGAGTAATAGGTACCCCAACGTGTAACTCTCGGCCGACTAGCGACTACCGGTCTCGCATATAGAAAAAGCCCCACTCGGTTTTCCAAGCAGAGCTTTTTGGTAGGGGCGCAGATTTCCGGCTTAGAACTCTTCTTCTTCACCTTCGTCCGCGCTGCTGTCTGTTTCGTCAGTGAAACCTTTCTCGCTGGCAGGGGACTCGTAGCCCTCCTCTTCGCCGAAGCTATAGCTTCCGGCATCGCGATCGCCACCGCCTTGAACCAGCTCGATGATCTGTACTGCCTTCAGGCGCAGACTAACGCCGACTTCCTTGGTACTTTCCATGAAGTACGGGAACAGTTCTAGCGAGAGCTTCGCAGTGGAACCGGACCACACGCTAATCTCTTCCTGAATCGGATTTGCTTTTGCATCGAAGAGGAATGGCTTTTGCTTCCAGCTTTTGGTCTTGGTCTTCACGACGGCCTTGAGCTTGGCGCGGAAGATCATGCGGCCGGTCTCTTCACCCTCGTGATCACACTCTTCCTCGTAGAAGTCAGCCATCTTGGCCTTCTTCAACTTGGCGGGCTTGATGTCATCGGGGTTTTCTTTGATGTATCCGTCGCGAACCTCCTCCAACTTTGCAACAAACTCGTCGAAACCTTTGCCAGCTTCGAGCGCGAACTTGGTGTGATATTCGCCATCGGGCTTTACGTACTTGGTGTCCGGCTCAAACAGACGCGGGAATATCAGACTGACGACCGGGGTGGTGGTCGTCGGGTAGCGTGGCTTTTTACTCGCCATTAATTCAGTTCTCCATTTTCAAATTTATCGGCCAGGGCGTCAGGGCAGATACCGGCAGCGGCGAGCGCCATCGCTGTATCTGTCGCGATGAGTCCCATCTCCTCCCACTCCGCTCGAGCGCGTGAGACATTAGGGTTCATGGTTTCCTCGTGGGTCAGATTCATCTGCTCCGTCCTATCTCACTGATTGCGTATTCGTGAATTGCCCGCATCTGGGCAGCGAAGGGAGAGTCGAGGTCGTTAATCATCTTTTCGGATGTGACGATCAGCTCTCGCATGTCGAGTCCGGTTGCCTTTGCGGTCGCCGCCAGTGCCAACGCGATGCCCCGGATCTGCACTGCAGGATCATCCTGAGTGCGGGTGAGGCAGCGGAAGGCGGACTGACGGAGACGCTCGGGATTAGCACCGAAGGCAAGCCGATCTCGGAGGGTCCGGGTTGACTCCATAAATCCTCGAAGTTCTATGCTTGTGTTAGTGGTACCTAAATGCCGGACAGACGCTCCACCGTGGTGGTCCGCGTAAACAGCGCGGCGTTGGGGCAAACCTTTCGCTCAAGTTCGAGTGCACGAAGAGCGGCGTCGAAGTCAGTGAACTCGACCTCGACACCTGCGTAGCCTTTGAGAATCCATGTGACTTCTTTATGCTTCATTCGGTCAATGATCCCGGTATGTCAATTAATTAGGCGAAGAAAAAATCGGCTTCCATGACCTCGGAGAGGTCGAGGTCGCCTTGGGCAGGCGGCGGTGGTACCTGGTCAGCCTTGTCGGGTGGCAGCATGTCGATCATCTGCTGCCTGAAGCGCTCGAGCTGGTTAGTGGAGTACAGTTCAACGAACTGCTCGCGGATTGCGAAGTTCATGTCGTCCACATGGCAGGCATGCACACCGAACGAATCATGGATCATTGCGAAGGAGTCCGTGACGTTAGCCTCAACCAGTCGATTGACGGTCATGCGGAGGTGCGTGGCGTCATTGCCGTGGATGTAGTTCGGTGCGATTGCAGCTTTGTGTTTGCGCGGATCTTGATGCACTGATTCAACGCGGAGTTGAATCTTCATCTGCATACCGCCGAACCACACTTTGAAGCGCTTGCCGTTGGTCTTCACATACCGGTGCTGAATTGGAAGTCCATCGTGTGTCGTCCACAGTGGCGGCATGTCGAGATCCGTCACAGGCTTGACGGCATCCTTCATCCAGTCCATTGCGAGGGCTGCACGCTTTACGGTGGCTCGGATGGAAGCCTCCACGACAGGCGCGATCGCACTTGCCGCTTCGTAATCCGTCCAGCCGGGCAAGTAAGTGTCGGTCTGGCTGTCTTCAGCCATCTTTCGGCAGGCGGCATTGATCTGATCGCGCATCCCCCGCGCCGTTACCGAGTAGGCGAACGTCATACAGGGCTGTTTGGTGAGCTTGCGTTTTACCTTGCCGCGCCAAGAGATCAGGCACTGTTCATCCGGCTTGGCATTGAGCAGCAACTCTTCGGTCTTGTCAGCCACGCGGATGTATATGTCTGCCGGCTTATCGGATGGCACCAGGTTCACAGCGGCCCCGCCTTCCGGATCTTTCAGCATCGCGGAGTAGTGCTGCAGTCCCGAGCAGCTCCCGTCCATAGGAATTGGGAGGTGCGAGATATGGTCAACACCGTCGATCACGTAACCGGCGTACTCAATACACGCAGCCAGGGCACACCACTTTGATTTGGCGTCAGCCTCCAACCAGAAGCGCCTACCGTCCAGTGGATTGAGAGCCGAGTCGAGAAGCTGCTCGTGGTGCTCCTGAACCCACTGCACTCGCGCGGGGAAGTCAACCTTATCGATGCCAAAGGTATTGGCGATGTGAACGTGCAGCCAAAACGCGCCACTCTCACCCAGTGGTTTGCCATCAGCAAAATGCAGCAGCGCCTTGCCCAGGGAGTCCGCTTGCGGATGCATGCCCGATACCATGCTGTAGATGCGTCCACGGAAATCGAGAACGTGCGGGAAGTAGATCGCTTCTTCGTCCCTGACATCCTTCGCCATGGACAGCTTGCCGGAGATGTCGACACGCTTCGCAATCATCTTGGCGTTTTTCTCGTGGGCTTTTGCAGCCTCAACGCGCCAGTCGTTAAACCGTGTGCGCATCTCAACGGGCATATCGTCGGGCTTCATGTCTGCCGGGATGTCAGCAGGCCGCTCGGGTACGTATACCAGTTCCTGATCCGGAAGCAGGCCGTGGAGTGTGTCGTTACCTGCCCAGGCTTCAGCGAGAACATCGTAGACAGCGGTGTTCACTTTCCAGCGCGTGTTCTGAATCGCATTAACCGCGGCGTAGACTTTTGGCATCTCGACGGAGAACATATCGTCACGCATCTGGGCGGTGACACCGCCAACGAAGTCCGCCCGGTTCTCCCGAGTGAGGTACCCGCCGCTGATAGGGGATGTCCATGGCTTGGGCGGATGTACCATTGGCAGATAACGCGGCTCCATCAGCTCGCAGCGCTCATGCATGCGCGCCAGCCAATCGTTGGCCGCTTCCGTTGGCGCGAGAATATAGTGCGTGTTGTTGCGGCCTTCCGAAACCAGAACCTGCTTCGCCAGTCCGGTGGTGCTGATGAAGATCTCGATCAGCTTCATGCCCAAGTGCAGCTTGTCACCCTGACTCCATTCCAGACCGGAAACACCACCGACATCTGCTGCCAGTCGCATGATCGCGCGGCGGTGATGCTCGGTGCTCCACTTCTTGGCCTTCCGCTCCATGTGAGTGCTGAGGTTCGGCTCTGCAGCGCGCAGTTCATCGAACTGGTAGTGCTCGCCGAGGAGCGAAGCCAACGCCATGGCAACTTTGGTGACCTTCTCGTTGTTCACTGCGGCGTTGATCAATCGGCGCGCTGTAATGAAAGCGACCGGCTCATCCTGGAGTTGCTGAAGGTAGCGCACCGCGAGCGCGGGACGTCCACGTCCGGCCTTGCCTGTCTCGACAGCTACAACCATCTCACGGATGGCGTTTGCTACAGGCTCGATCGAGCGACGAAGCAGCGCCTGACCTGGCTTCAAATCAGTTGCTTCTTTTGATTGGACGGCCGCCCGGTACCGAGCGACACCGGCGTCGACTTGAAGTTGTTCGCGTTTGAGTTGACGTTGATAAAGAGTCTCATCGTGCATGAGTTACGCTCCGAGTTGGCTGAAAAGGAACTTGGCCCTGTGCTAGTGGTACCTATTTCGAATTAGGTGACAGGGCGGGACTAATGGGGCGAGAAGAGGGCAGGCGCAGGGGCCTGCCCAGGCTTGGGTAATGAGGGACTATCTGGGAATTGTGACAAACCGGGACGGTTTGGGCATAAGAAAGGCCGTCACAGGGACAGCCTAACTATTTGATCTTAAAGGGATTTCAAAGGATTTTGAATCCGTCGTGTCTACCAATTTCACCACTCTGGCACAGGTGCCGAGGTATTGGGAGGCGCCTCGGCGAGGGGGACGATTATAGCGATGGCCTGAAAGCGGTCAACTGGATTTGGCGGCGGGGCGCCTTTCCGTTACCCTTCGCGCCCCAAACTACTGACATAGCGGAACGCCTAGACTCTAGCCATGCGCCGCCAGGACTTCCATTTTGACCTCCCCGATGAGCTGATCGCCCGGACCCCCACCGAGGAGCGGCGCGGCAGCCGTCTGCTGTGCCTGAACGGGGGCACGGGAGGGCTGCAACACCGCCGCTTTGCCGACTTGCCGGAACTGGTAAAACCGGGTGACCTGTTGGTGTTCAATGATACCCGCGTAATCCCGGCAAGGCTGTTTGGGCGCAAGGCCAGTGGTGGCAAGGTGGAGATCCTGGTGGAGCGAGTGCTGGACAGGCGCCGCGCTCTGGTCCATATCCGCTCCAGCAAATCCCCCAGGCCCGGTAGCGCCATTCTGCTGGAGGACGATACCGCAATACAGATGCTGGCCCGGGAAGGCGCGCTGTTCGAACTGGAGTTCCCGGCGGAGGGGGTGCTGCCGGTGTTGGAGCGGCTGGGCCATATGCCCCTGCCCCCCTATATTGACCGGCCGGACGATGACTCGGACAAGGAGCGCTACCAGACGGTGTACAGCCGCCATGCGGGCGCGGTGGCGGCACCCACCGCCGGTTTGCACTTCGATGAGGCGATGCTGACGGCATTGCGAAGCAAGGGGGTGGAAACGGCCTTTGTCACCCTGCATGTGGGTGCGGGCACCTTCCAGCCGGTGCGGGTGGACAACATTTTTGAGCACCGGATGCACAGCGAAGTGTTGCGGGTGTCGGAGTCTGTGTGTCGCGCGGTAGCGGATTGCCGGGCGCGGGGCGGGGCTGTGATCGCGGTGGGCACTACCAGTGTGCGCGCCCTGGAGAGTGCCGCGGCCGGTGGCCAACTGGCGCCTATGGTGGGTGAAACCGACATTTTTATCTATCCGGGTTACCGTTTCCAAGTGGTGGACCGGCTGATTACCAATTTCCACCTGCCGGAATCGACCCTGCTGATGCTGGTGAGTGCTTTTGCCGGCTATAGCCATACCATGGATGCCTATCGGCAGGCGGTGCAGCAAAAATACCGCTTCTTTAGTTACGGCGACGCTATGCTGATCGATCGCAACGACGACGTGCGGGGGCTGGATGACTAGGGCCTGTTCACACTAACTGAGTTGGCCCTAGCCGGGCAGGCGTGGGGCGGCGGAGTTTCTGCGGACCGTTTAACCGTTGTTTTGCCCCCAAATTTTGACCACCGAGGATTGTTGATGAGCGGTTCCACATCTCGCGCAGAGTGTTTTATGCAGTTCGAACTGGACGCTGCCGACGGCAATGCCCGCCGCGGCCGGTTGCGCTTTCCGCGCGGGGTGGTGGAGACGCCGGCGTTTATGCCGGTGGGGACCTACGGTACCGTGAAAGGTATGTTGCCGCGGGACCTGGAGGCCATCGGTGCACAGATTATTTTGGGTAACACTTTTCACCTGATGCTGCGCCCGGGCACGAAAGTGGTGGCGGAACACGGTGATCTGCATGATTTTATGCAGTGGCGCGGCCCGATTCTGACGGACTCCGGCGGCTTTCAGGTGTTCAGCCTGGGGGATCTGCGCAAGATTTCGGAGGAGGGGGTTTCCTTCCGCTCGCCCGTGGACGGCAGCCCGGTGTTTCTCACCCCGGAGGGGTCCATAGAGGTGCAGCGGGAGCTGGGCTCGGATATCGTCATGATTTTTGACGAGTGCACACCCTATCCGGCCACTGCGGATGCCGCGCGCAAATCCATGGAGTTGTCCCTGCGTTGGGCGGAGCGCTGCAAGAATGCCCACGGTGATGGAGCTTCGGCGCTGTTTGGCATAGTGCAGGGTGGCATGTATCCGGAGTTGCGCGATGTGTCGCTGCGCGGTCTGGAGGCGATAGGTTTTGACGGCTACGCCATCGGCGGCCTGTCGGTGGGCGAGCCCAAAGAAGAGATGCTTGCGGTACTGGATCACCTGGTTCAGCGGATGCCGGCGGACAAGCCGCGCTATCTGATGGGCGTGGGTAAGCCGGAGGATATTGTCGAGGCGGTGCGCCGGGGTGTGGATATGTTCGACTGTGTGATGCCCACCCGCAACGCGCGCAACGGCCATCTGTTCACATTCGAGGGAGTGGTAAAAATCCGCAATGCCCGGTATCGCCACGATACGGGACCACTGGAGACCGGCTGCGACTGCTATACCTGTGAACACTTCTCCCGCGCCTATCTGCACCACCTGGATCGCTGTGGTGAGATGCTGGGTGCACAGCTCAATACCATTCACAATCTGCGCCACTACCAGCGGCTGATGGAGCGGCTGCGCGATGCCATCGCGGCCGGGGAGCTGGAGACCTGTGTGGAGGACTTCTACCGGCGCCTGGGGCGCGAGGTGCCGCCACTGGCATCCTGAGGGCAAGGGGGGCAGCCGGCGCGGCCGTTTGCGGATGGGTGCGCATTGTACCCCCGCGTTATCCCCGTATAATCGGCGCAGATTCCGGACGGGTGCGGCCGTCTTGCCACTGTGTGGCCAGGCCCCGGCACCGCCCGAAATTGCCAAGTTTTATGGCCCGGCAGGGTCGACCAGAACAATGAGAGCAGCATGAATCGCTACCCACTGTGGAAATATCTGTTGATTGTCGTGGTTGTGGCACTCGGCTTCCTGTACGCCGCGCCCAACCTGTACAAACCCGATCCGGCGGTGCAGATCTCCGGCCAGTCCAGTGCCCTGACTATAGGCCCGGCCGTGCTGGCCAAGGCGCAGGAGGCGCTGGATGCGGCCGGGATCGAGTATTTTGGCGGTGAGGTGGGCCAGAAATCGGTGTTGTTGCGGCTCACTGCCATCGAGGAACAGTTGCCGGCCAAACGCGCGATTCAGGATGCGCTGGGCCACAGCGATTACGTGGTGGCCCTGAACCTGGCTTCCACTACTCCCGAGTGGCTGCGCAACCTGGGTGCCAGCCCCATGAAGTTGGGCCTGGATCTGGCGGGCGGTGTGCATTTCCTGCTGGAGGTGGACACGGACACCATAGTGCGGACCAACCTGGATGGTTACGCCCAGGACCTGAAGGCCAAGCTGCGCGCTGCCAAGGCGCGCTATCGCAGTGTGGACTTGGTGGACAACCGTGAAATCGTTGCCCGCTTCCGCACCGAGGAGCTGCGCGACCTGGCCATGTCCACCATACGCCGGGAGTTTCCCCAGCTGCAGCTGACGGAGTCCGGTGGGGGCGACAACCTGGAGATCCGTGCCTCCCTGTCGGAGCTGGAAATCAAGCAGCTGGAAGACTATGCGGTAACCCAGAACCTCACCACCCTACGCAACCGGGTCAATGAGCTGGGCGTGGCCGAGCCGATCGTGCAGCGCCAGGGGCGCAATCGCATCGTGGTGGAGCTGCCGGGCGTGCAGGACACTGCCGAGGCCAAGCGTATCATCGGCAAGACCGCCAATCTGGAATTCCGTATGGAGGCGCGGCCCAATACGCTGGTGACCGACAAGGAGTACTTCGAGTACCGCGACGAACAGGAGGCTGCCGCCTATGGCGGTGCCTGGCTGGAACGCAAGGTGATTATCAAGGGCGACCGCGTCACCGATGGCCGGGTGGGTTACGACGAAAGTGGCTTTCCCCAGGTGAATATCACACTGGACGCCCGCGGCGGTGAACTGATGCACCGGGCCACCTGGAAGAATGTTGGCCGGCGGATGGGCACGCTGTTTATCGAAACCCGCTTTACACCCCAGCCCGGGGTCGATGCCGAGGGCAACGAAACTATTGTGCAGGTGCGCTCGGAAGACAAGAAGATTATCAGCCTGGCCACGGTGCAGAGCGCACTGGGACGCCAGTTCCGGGTTACCGGACTCGGCAGCCCGGCGGAAGCCCAGGAGCTGGCGCTGCTGCTGCGCGCTGGTGCTCTGGCCGCGCCCATGTATTTTGTGGAAGAGCGGGTGATTGGCCCGTCCCTGGGGGCTGACAATATCGATGTGGGCGTCAAGTCGGTACAGATAGGCCTGCTGGCGGTGCTGGTGTGCATGCTGCTGTTTTACCGGGTGTTCGGGCTGGCCGCGAATATCGCCCTGGCGGTCAACCTGATACTGCTGGTGGCGGTGATGTCGATTCTCGGAGCTACCCTTACGCTGCCGGGCATAGCGGGTATCGTGTTGACGGTGGGTATGGCGGTGGATGCCAATGTGCTGATTTTCTCCCGTATCCGGGAGGAACTCAGGAACGGTATGCCTCCGCAATCGGCGATCAGCGCAGGTTTTGACAATGCGTTTAGCACCATTGTGGACGCCAACATCACCACCTTGATTGTAGCGGTGATCCTGTACGCGATTGGCTCCGGGCCGGTGCAGGGGTTTGCGGTAACTTTGTCCATCGGCATCCTGACGTCCATGTTCAGTGCCATTCTCGGTACCCGGGCACTGATCAATATGTTCTACGGCGGTCGCCGTGTACAGAAACTGTGGATTTAAAAGGGGCTGGCCATGAGTGAGACCAAGGTGGAAAACGGGAAGATCACCGAGTACATGGGCAAGCGCGTGTACGATTTTATGCGCTGGCGCAAGCTGGCTTCGGCGGTGTCCATCGCGATGGTGCTGGCATCGCTGGTGGCACTGGCGATGAATGGGCTGCGATTTGGGCTGGATTTTACCGGCGGTACCCAGGTGGAAGTGGGTTATGAGATAGCGCCGCGGGTAGAGACTGTGCGCCAGCAGTTGGAGCAGGAAGGCTATGCCGGTGCCACGGTGGTGCGTTTCGGTTCCGACAACGAGCTGCTGATCAAGCTGCCTCCGGAGGTGACCGCCGAGCAGACGCAGGCGACCGCGGGAGAGCGGGATGCCACCCAGTCTATCGGTGACAAGGTGGTGGGCCTGCTGCGCCAGAACAGCGATGGCGCGGTGGAATTGCGTCGGGTCGAGGTAGTGGGTCCGCAGATCGGTGAAGAGTTGCGGGACGACGGCGGCCTGGGCATGCTATTCGCACTGGTTGTGGTGATGGCCTATGTGGCGCTGCGGTTTCAGTATAAGTTTTCCGTGGGGGCGGTGACGGCACTGGCCCACGATGTGATTATCGTACTGGGCTTTTTTGCGCTGCTGCGGCTGGATTTCGACCTGACGGTGCTGGCGGCAGTGCTGGCGGTGATCGGCTATTCCCTCAACGATACTATCGTGGTGGCGGACCGCATCCGCGAGAACTTCCGCAGGGTGCGCAAGGCGACTTCCGCAGAGATTATCAATATCTCTATCAGCCAGACCCTGGGCCGTACCTTTATGACCTCATTCACCACTTTGCTGGTGCTGTGGGCACTGCAGTTTTTCGGTGGTGAGCTGATTCACAACTTCTCACTGGCCCTGATTGTGGGTGTGGTCGTGGGCACCTATTCTTCCGTTTACGTCGCCGCCAACGTGCTGATGGTTATGAACATTAGCAAGGAAGACCTGATGCCGCCGGTGAAAGAGGGTGCCGAGCTGGAGGAGATGCCCTGAGCGGGCCGTTGCGGAAACGGGCGGGAGGGCAGCCTGTGCGGTGCTTTCCCGTGGGGCTCAGGCCCGTGGCTTTTTGCCCAGGGTGATGTGTCGCGGGCCGGAAACATTGGTCTGGCCGCTCACGCCCTTGGGGACCTGCTCAATTTCACCACCAGCGGCAAGAAATGCCTGCACCTGCTGCTCGATGGTTTCACGAGTGTCAACAGGGGCGCTGGGTTGTTTGCGCTTGGCAGTGCTGGAAGCTTTTTTGGCCACGATAATTACCCGATATCTATACGTGAACCGGCCATTCTACAGTGTTTTGATTAAAAAATCACCCCCGGGCGCAGGCGCCTGCCGCGCGTGGTTGCAGCGGGGCGGCCCCTATCCCTGTCTGTTGGAAACTGCCAGCTATTCCTGAGTCCCTTTGACGGCGCCACTGAGCAGCGTTTTGTTCGCTTTGCGGGTGGTCCATAGGGCCGGCGATGCTGGTTATTCGGAGAGCGGCCAACCCCCCAGTTCCCGCCAGCGGTTGACGATGTGGCAGAACAGTTCTGCTGTTTTTTCCGCATCGTAGTGTGCTGAGTGGGCGCTGTTATTATCGAAGCCGAATCCGGCAACCTGGCAGGCTTTTGCCAGTACGGTTTGCCCGAAGGCGAGGCCGGCCAGGGTCGCGGTATCGAAACAAGAAAAGGGGTGAAAGGGGTTGCGTTTGATCCCGCAGCGCTCCACCGCGGCATTGAGGAAACCGAGGTCGAAGTGGGCGTTGTGGGCTACCATCACCGCGCGGGTACAACCGTGTTTTTTGATCGCGGTGCGAATCTGGCGAAACAGCTCTGGCAGCGCAACCTCTTCCGGCAACGCCTCCCGCTCCGCTGACTCCAGATCGATGCCGATAAAATCCAGCGCCGACTGCTCCAGGTTGGCGCCGGCAAAGGGCTCCAGATCAAAGCTGTGGGTCGCCTGGGGCAGCAGTACGCCGCTGTCATCCATATCCAGGATCACCGCGGATATTTCCAGCAGGGCGTCGGTGCGTGCGTTGAAGCCGCCGGTTTCCATGTCCACCACCACCGGCAGAAAGCCGCGGAAGCGCTGTGCCAGCAAGGTTTTTGAGTCTGTGGGTTCTTCTGCAGGGGTCACTCGAAATCCTTTACTCGGCCTTGTCGACGAGGCGCCAGTTCAATATTTCACCCGCGGCCAGCGGGATTAGCTGTCCGTCGCCCATGGTCAGGCTGGCGGGAAGCCGCCAGGGATCGCGCGCCAGGTAGATGCTGCCCGGGTTGCGTGGCAGGTCGTAAAAGTCCGGGCCGAACTCGCTGGCGAAGCTCTCCAGTTTGTCCAGTTTGCCGGCCCGCTCGAAGACTTCGGCATACATCTCGATGGCGGCAAAGGCGGTATAGCAGCCGGCGCAGCCACAGGCGTTTTCCTTTTTGTCCCGGCTGTGGGGCGCCGAGTCTGTGCCGAGAAAAAACTTGGGATTGCCACTGGTGGCCGCTTCGATCAGCGCGGACTGGTGATAACTGCGTTTCAGAACCGGCAGGCAGTAAAAGTGCGGGCGTATGCCGCCGGCCAGTAGGTGGTTGCGGTTGTACAGCAGGTGGTGTGCGGTAATGGTGGCACCTACGCCGTCGCGGGCGTTTTGCACAAATTCCGCCGCGTGGGCGGTGGTAATGTGTTCTAGGACTATCTTCAGGGCCGGGAAGTCCTGTACCAGGCGCGACAGGATATTGTCGACGAACATCTGTTCGCGGTCGAAGATATCGATATCGTCGTGGGTGACCTCCCCGTGCAGCAGCAGCTTCATGCCGCAGGCCTGCATGGTCTCCAGGGCGGGGTAGATGTTGGCGATATCCGTGACGCCGGAGTCGGAGTTGGTGGTGGCGCCGGCCGGATACAGCTTGGCGGCCACCGCGCCGGCCCGGTGGGCCCGCTCGATGGTTTCGGCATCGGTCCGGTCGGTCAGGTAGATCACCATCAACGGCTGGAAGGGGTTGCCGGGGGGAATCTGCTGGCGGATGCGCTGCTGGTAGGAGAGCATGTCTTCGGCATCGACCACCGGCGGCACCAGGTTGGGCATCACTATAGCGCGGCGGAACTGGCGTGCGGCATCGCCGACGGTTCTGCCCAGGGCTTCGCCATCGCGCAGGTGAATGTGCCAGTCGTCGGGAGTGCGAAGGGTGATCCGCTCCATAGTGTCTTACCGCAGGTTGGCCGATTGCGTCTTGGGGCGCAGATGCTACCGGAAGCCCGGTAGAATTGCGATGTGCCTGGCATTGTATATTAATCGAGCTATTTGGGTGCGAGGGTACCCCGGCGCTGGCCGGCGGCGGTCGGAGAGGCTACAATCGCGCCCGGAAAAAGGGCGGCACTGCCGCCGTTCCTGGGCACATCTCCAACAATAATTCTCCCAGACTGACACTCTAATTGAACTCCGCAGGGTAGTTGCGCCCGCGGCATTGTTACCGGTGGCGGCGTCCGCCGGCAGGGGAAACCGATGAGCAGGATCGACAAGGTAGTGCTGGCGTACTCCGGAGGGCTGGACACCTCTGTGATAGTGCGCTGGCTCCAGGACAGTTACGACTGTGAAGTGGTCACTTTTACCGCGGATATCGGCCAGGGCGAAGAGGTGGAACCGGCGCGCGCCAAGGCCGAGGCACTGGGGGTGAAAGAGATCTACATCGATGATCTGCGCGAGGAGTTCGTGCGGGACTTCGTCTTCCCCATGTTCCGGGCCAACACCATTTACGAGGGCGAATACCTGCTCGGCACTTCCATCGCCCGGCCGCTGATCGCCAAACGCCTGATCGAGATCGCGAATGAGACAGGGGCCGACGCCATCTCCCACGGCGCCACCGGCAAGGGCAACGATCAGGTGCGCTTCGAGCTGGGTGCCTATGCGCTAAAACCCGGTATCCAGGTGATAGCGCCCTGGCGGGAGTGGGATCTGAATTCCCGCGAGAAGTTGATGCAGTACTGTGCGCAGCACAAGATCCCGGTGGATTTTGCCTCCGGCAAGAAGAAGTCCCCCTACTCCATGGACGCCAACCTGTTGCATATCTCCTATGAGGGGGGAATCCTCGAGAACCCTTGGGCAGAGGCGGAAGAGGACATGTGGCGCTGGAGTGTCAGCCCCGAGGCCGCGCCCGACGAGCCCACCTATATTACGCTGACGTTCGACCGGGGCGATGCCGTGGCCTTGGATGGCGAGCCACTGAGTCCCGCCACCATGCTGGCAACCCTGAACAGGCTCGGGGGCGCCAACGGCATAGGCCGGCTGGATATCGTGGAAAACCGCTATGTGGGCATGAAGTCCCGCGGCTGCTACGAGACTCCCGGTGGCACCATACTGCTGAAGGCCCACCGGGCCATTGAGTCGATTACCCTCGATCGCGAAGTCGCGCACCTGAAAGACGAGTTGATGCCGCGCTACGCGCAGTTGATTTACAACGGTTACTGGTGGTCGCCGGAGCGCCAGATGCTGCAACTGGCCATTGACGATTCGCAAAAGGTGGTCAATGGCGACGTGCGGCTGAAGCTCTACAAGGGCGGCGTCACCTGTGTTGGGCGCCGGTCGGCGGACAGCTTATTCGACGAGCGTATCGCCACTTTTGAAGAGGATGCCGGCGCATACAACCAGAAGGATGCGGAGGGATTCATCAAATTGAACGCCCTGCGTCTGCGCATCGCGGCCCGCAAGGAGCGAAAACTGATCTAGATCAGTTTCTGCGGGTGAATGATGCGTTTAAATCGTCGCCTGCGGGACGGCTCAGACTACTTTGATTGGATGTAGCTGTAAATCTAACGGCGGGCTGCCGCATGTTTAGTGGAAACGAACCTTACCAAGCAACGGAAGTAATAAAATGACGACAACCGTGGCAAAGACCGGCCCTGCGCTGGACTATGACTACAAAATCGTACGCCAGTTCACCATTATGTCGGTGGTCTGGGGCATCGTCGGTATGGGTGTCGGGGTACTGCTCGCGGCTCAGCTGGCGTGGCCGGAGCTGAACGACTTTTTCCAGCCGTTCAGCCACTTCGGCCGCCTGCGCCCCCTGCATACCAACGCGGTGATTTTCGCGTTCGGTGGCAGTGTGTTGTTCGCTACTTCCTATTACGTGGTGCAGCGCACCTGCCAGACCCCGCTATGGGGGGGGTGGCTGGTGCCGTTTACCTTCTGGGGCTGGCAGGTGGTCATAGTGGCGGCGGCGATCACCCTGCCCATGGGCCTGACCACCACCAAGGAGTACGCGGAGCTGGAGTGGCCGATCGATATTCTGGTGACAGTGATTTGGATCGCCTATGCGTTGGTGTTCTTCGGTACCATTGCCAAACGCCGCACTTCCCACATTTATGTGGCGAACTGGTTCTTTGGCGCCTATATCGTCACTATTGCCTTCTTGTACGTTGTTAACAATCTGGAAGTGCCGGTCTCGGCCTTCAAATCCTATTCCCTGTTTGCCGGTACCACTGATGCCATGATCCAGTGGTGGTACGGCCACAATGCAGTGGGCTTTTTCCTGACCGCGGCTTTCCTCGGCATCATGTATTACTTTGTGCCAAAACAGGCCGGTCGCCCAATCTATTCCTACCAGCTGTCCATAGTGCACTTTTGGGCCCTGATCTCCATCTACGTGTGGGCCGGCGGCCACCATTTGCACTATTCAGCCCTGCCGGACTGGACTCAGAGTCTGGCGATGATCATGTCCGTGATTCTATTGGCTCCGTCCTGGGGGGGCATGATCAACGGCATCATGACCCTGTCCGGTGCATGGCACAAGTTGCGCACCGACCCAACCCTGCGTTTCCTGGTGGTGTCCCTGTCTTTCTACGGCATGTCCACTTTTGAAGGCCCGATGATGTCCATCAAGACGGTGAATGCCCTGTCCCACAATACAGACTGGACCATCGGCCACGTGCATTCCGGTGCCCTGGGCTGGGTGGCGATGATTTCCATCGGTGCCCTCTATCACCTGGTGCCGGTGCTGTTCCACCGCAAGGAGATGTATAGCGTGAAACTGATCAATGCGCACTTCTGGCTGGCGACCGTGGGCACGGTGCTGTATATCGCCGCCATGTGGGTCAACGGCATCACTCAGGGGCTGATGTGGCGCGCCTTCAACGCCGACGGCACCCTCACCTACAGCTTTGTGGAGAGCGTCATCGCCAGCTATCCGGGCTATATCGTGCGCTTTATCGGTGGTGCTTTCTTCCTGATCGGGATGCTGCTGATGGCCTACAACGTGTACCGCACGGTGACGGACAAAGAGAACTCCGCCCAGCAGGACAACACAGTGCCGCTCGCCCAGCCCGCACAGTAGGAGACCAGGCAATGAAAAACCATGACATCGTCGAGAAAAACATTGGCCTGATGGTGCTCTTTATCATTGTCGCCATCAGCTTCGGAGCGCTGGTGGAGATAGTTCCACAGTTTTTTATCAAGGCGAACAATGAGCCGATAGCGGGACTCAAGCCCTGGGATCCGGTGGTTCTGGAGGGCCGCGATATCTACATCCGCGAGGGCTGTCACGTCTGCCACACGCAAATGGTGCGGCCGCTGCGGGCTGAGGTGGAACGTTACGGCCACTATTCCATGGCGCAGGAGAATGTGTACGAACACCCCTTCCTGTGGGGTTCCAAGCGCACAGGTCCGGATCTGGCCCGGGTTGGTGGCCGCTATTCCGATGAGTGGCACAGGGCCCACCTGTACAACCCGCGCAATGTGGTGCCGGAATCCAATATGCCCGCCTTCCCCTGGTTGTTCGACAATGTGGTCACCGGCGAGCACACCGCCAATAAGATGCGCGCTCTGCGCTTCGCCGGTGTGCCTTATACGGACGAAGATATTGCCAAGGCGCGCGAGCCTTTCGTGGGTGGTCGGGTGAAGGAAATCGACGCACTGGTGGCCTACCTGCAACAGCTGGGTGTCCTGGTGCAACAGAAGCGCTGAACAGGGAGTACCCACAGATGGATATCAATGTATTGCGTCAGATCGCTGTCGTACTCGGAGCTGTGGCCTTCATCGCCATATGCTGGTGGGCTTTTTCCCCCAAGCGCAAAAAGCGCTTCGAAGAGGACGCCCAGCTGCCATTCGCAGATGAGGAGCAGTCGCGGCGCGCAGCCTACAAGGCGGATGGAAAAGATATAGAAGACGAATCGGTCGCGGGTGGGGGACAAGAGCACCCGCCTTCGGCGGAACAGAACAAGGGGCAGGACAAGCAATGAGTACATTCTGGAGTTTATGGGTCATAGTACTCACCCTCGCCAACCTGGCACTGATCATCTGGGTGTTGTTTGCCAACCGCAAGGTGGCGGTGAGCGACCAGGATGAACCCGGTAACGAGACCACCGGGCACGTCTACGACGGTATTGAGGAATACGACAACCCTCTGCCGCGCTGGTGGTTTATGCTGTTTGTCGGCACGCTGATTTTCTCCGCCATTTATCTGGTCATCTACCCGGGCATGGGCAACTTCAAGGGCATCGCCGGCTGGACCTCCGTGGGGCAGCTGGAACGCAGCCAGGAAAAGGCAATGGAGAAATTTGACCAGACTTTTGGCAAATACGCGCAGATGCCAGTGGAGCAGATTGCCGAGAATCCCCAGGCGCTGAAAATGGGTGCGCGCATCTTTGCCAATAACTGCGCCGTCTGCCACGGCGCCGATGGTGGCGGCAACTATGGTTTCCCCAATCTCAGCGATGATGACTGGCTCTACGGCGGCACCCCGGAAAAGATTCTGCAAACCCTGTACCAGGGGCGCCAGGGAGTGATGCCGCCACAGGAGCCGATTATCGGTGAAGAGGGTGTGCGAAATACCGCCGAGTATGTGCTGGCGCTGAACGGCCTGGAGCACAATGCGGAGATGGCCGCACAGGGCAAGCAGGTGTTCGACCGCGTATGTATGGCCTGTCACGGGCTGGACGCCAAGGGAAACCAGGCAATCGGTGCGCCCAACCTGACCAATAATATCTGGCTCTATGGCAGCAGTCGCGAGCAGATTCAGCACACCATTCGCGGCGGTCGCAGCAACCAGATGCCGTCGCAGAGCGACAAGCTGCGCGACGACAAGATCCGCCTGGTGGCCGCCTATGTATACAGCCTGTCCCGGCAGGAAGAGGTGGAGCAGTGAGCCGCCGCTGAGTGGAAGCACCGGCCCCATCCGCCGCCGGCGAGGGGCCTGACAACACGGGCGCGCAGGGACGAAGAACAAAAGCCTCATTGTTTAGCTGACGAAGAGTGCTCCCCGCTGCCCGGAGCCAAAGTGAGGTTTTTCGTGAGTGATCTGATCCCCACACGGGAAGAGCAGGAGGGCGATGGCCAGGTGCGCTATCGCATGCTCTACGAGTCCGACGATAAGGTTTATACCCGCCATATCAGCGGCATTTACACCCGCGTCCGCAAATACACCGGTCTGCCGCTGCTGGCCGCTTTCTTCTTTATACCCTGGATCAATCTGGAAGGCCGCCAGGCTGTGTTGTTTGATCTGCCGGAGCGCAAATTCCACATTCTCTGGTCTACTTTCGGCCCCCAGGATGGCTTCCTGCTGGCCTGGATACTGATCATGGCGGCGTTCGCGCTGTTCGCTGTCACCACCTGGCTCGGGCGGGTCTGGTGTGGTTTTACCTGTCCGCAGACGGTGTGGACCATGATGTTTATGTGGGCGGAAAGGCTGTGCGAGGGGGACAGGGCCAAGCGCATCAAACTTGACGCCGCGCCCTGGAGCCTGGAAAAGGCCCTGCGCAAATCCGGCACCTACGCCATCTGGCTGTTGATCGCCGCCGCCACGGCGCTGGCCTTTGTGGGTTATTTCTACGGTATCCGCGATCTGGTGGTGGATCTCGCCAGCCTGAAAGCACACCCGCAAGCGGTTTTCTGGGTGGCTTTTTTCACGCTGGCGACTTTCTTTAATGCGGGTTTTTTGCGCGAGCAGGTCTGCAAATACATGTGCCCTTACGCGCGTTTCCAGTCGGTGATGTACGACCAGGACACACTGGCGGTTCAGTATGATGCGCGCCGGGGCGAGACCCGCGGGCCGCGCAAGAAAGGTATCGATTACCAGTCTGAAGGGCTGGGCGACTGCATCGACTGCTACTGGTGTGTCCAGGTCTGTCCGGTGGATATCGATATCCGCGATGGGATGCAGTATGAATGTATCAACTGTGGCCTGTGTGTGGACGCCTGCAACAGTGTCATGGACAAAATGGGCTATCCGCGCGGACTGATCCGCTTTACCTCCGAGGACGAGCTGGAGACCGGCAAGACCAATTATCTGCGGCCGCGCCTGTTTGGCTACGCATTGGTGCTGGCGGCGATGGTTGGATTGTTCAGTTATCAGCTGCTGACGCGGAGCCCGGTCGAGGCGGAAGTGCTGCGCGACCGGGGCGCCCGTATGTACCGGGAATACCGAGGCGATATCCAGAATGTCTACACGGTGAAAATCAATAATATGGATCGGACTGCGCACGAGTTTTCCATTCGCGTCGAGGGCCGCGAGGGTGTGGATTACTCACTGCGCAAGCCGCGACAGATTTACGTGGAGTCCGGGGAAATTTACGCGGTGCCGATTCGTGTCAGTGTGCCCAAGGGTCAACTGCGGGATAGCAAGCACGATATCCATATCGTGGTGCAAGCGGTGGATCAGCCGGAGCTGCAGGACCGGCACCAGACAGTTTTTATTGGCCCCAAAAGGTAAGGGCAGGGAAAGAGTGACGGGCTGCGGGCCCTGAGAGGCGGTTAATATGGTGACGAAACAAACCACCAGACCCTGGTATCGGGAACCCTGGCTGTGGCTGGTGATGGCGCCACTGGTGCTGGTGGTCCTGGTGACCCTGGTAATGGTCTCCATCGCCGTGCGGTACGCCGACGATACCGTCAGCGACACCTATTACAAAGACGGCCTCATGTATCACTACACCGCCGAGCAGGATGAAAAGGCCCGCCAGCTGGGACTGGCGGGCCTGTTGCAGTTTGAGGGCCAGGCGGTGACCCTGGAACTCAATGGCGATTTTGACTTGCCGCCACAGTTGTTGCTGACCCTCAGCCACCCGGTGGAGGCGAACCTGGATCGCAATATCTTACTGTCCCGGGTTGCCGCCAGCCGCTATAGCGGCAGCTTCGACGGGGATATGCGGCACCGCTGGTACCTGCGCCTGATGCCGGAGCTGGATCCGGACCGGCACCTGCAGGCGGCGTGGCGCCTGACCGGGGAGATCAATTTCGACCTGGGTCGGGCCGCTCCCCTCAACCCGGCGAGCCAATGACAGCTGTCAATTGTTTTCACTGCGGTCTGCCGGTAGCGCCCGGTAGTTCCTTTCCGGTATTGATCGGCGGCACCGAGCGGCCCATGTGCTGCCCCGGTTGCCAGGCGGTGGCGGGGGCCATCGTCGCCGGCGGCCTGGACAGTTTTTATCGCTACCGCGATGCGCGCAACGAACGCCCGGATCAGGGCACGCCGGATCCCTCCCAGTGGCAGGCATACGACCTGCCCGAGGTGCAGGCGGAGTTTGTGCGCGATTCGGACCAGGGAGCCAAAATCGCCGCACTGCTGGTAGGCGGTATCAGCTGTGCGGCCTGTGTGTGGCTGATCGAGAAACACCTGGGACGCCTGGATGGGGTGGAGCGGGTTTCCGTCAACGCCAGTACCCAGCGGGCGCAGATTTGCTTCGACCCCGCCCGGTTGCAGCCCAGTGCCCTGTTCACCGAACTGGCGCGTATCGGTTACCGCCCGGCCGCGGCCACCGCCGGCAACAGCGAACAGCTGATCCAAACGGAGCGGCGGGCGGCGTTGCGCCGCCTGGGTGTGGCCGGGCTGGGCACCATGCAGGTGATGATGTTCGCCGTGGCGCTTTACTTCGGTGCCGCCACCGGTATCGATCGAGAACTGGAACGCTATCTGCGCTGGGTCTCCCTTCTGATCGCCACACCCGTCGTCTTCTACGCTGCGCGACCATTTTTCGCCGCCGCCTGGCGCAGCCTGACCGGGCGCCATTTGAGTATGGATGTGCCGGTGTCGCTGGCGATCGGGCTGGCCTACGCCGCCAGCTTTTACGCCACTCTGTTCGATGTGGGCGAAGTCTATTTCGAGTCTATCTCCATGTTTACCTTCTTCCTGTTGCTGGGGCGGACAGTGGAGATGCGCGCCCGCCACAGGGCCGGACTCGCCAGCGGTGGCCTGGCGCAGCTGCTGCCTCTGACCGCAAACCGGATGGGAGCGCACGGGGCCCGGTCTGTGCCGGTGACCGCCTTGCGCGTCGATGATCGCATCCTGTTGCGACCGGGGGACACTATCCCCGCGGATGGCGAGGTGGTCGACGGCAGCAGCGGCGTGGACGAATCCCTGCTCAGTGGAGAGGCAGCCCTGCAGCAGAAAGAAAAAGGCAGCCAGGTGTTTGCCGGCAGCGTCAACGGCGATTCAGCGCTGGAGGTGCGGGTGACTGCAGCGGGTAAATTCACACGCCTGTCGGCCATCGAGCGACTGGTGGAGGATGCGCAGCTTCACAAGCCGAAACAGGTAGCCCTGGCGGACCGTATCGCCGGTGTCTTCGTCGGCGCGGTGCTGGTTATTGCGGCCGCAGCCTTTGCGGTGTGGTGGCAGATAGATCCGCAGCGGGCCTTTTGGGTGGCTCTGTCGGTACTGGTGGTCACCTGCCCCTGCGCCCTGTCCCTGGCCACCCCCGCCGCACTGGCGGCGGCGACCCTTAGGCTGCAGCAGCTGGGACTTCTGGTGGCCGGGGGACACCTGCTGCAAACATTGCCGGGGATCACACGGGTTGTGCTGGACAAGACCGGAACCCTGACCCTTGGGGAGCCCCAGGTGGTGCGGATTCAATTGTTGCGGGAAAGCTGGTGCGAGCAGCGGGTCCGGCAGGTGGCCGGCGCGCTGGAATGGCAGACCGGCCACCCCCTGGCGCGGGCCTTTCGCGCCTGGTCCGGCCAGCTGGCCGCATCTGACGTACGGGTGCACACAGGGCAGGGTGTCGAGGGACGGGTCCAGGGCCAGTGCTTGCGCCTGGGCCGCCCGGATTTCGCCGCCCAGGCCGCACCTGCGATACCCGGGGGGGAGGGGCAGTGGCTGCTGCTGGGGGACGACGACGGACCCATCGCCTGGATACTGATCGGGGACCGGCTGCGCCCCTCCGCACAGATGGCGTTGGCGCAGCTGCAGGATGTCGGACTGAAAGCGGAGCTGCTCAGCGGCGACCCCTCCCCTGAGGTGGCGCGCCTCGCTGCAGTGGTGGGTATCGACCAATACCGTGCCGGTGTCTCACCGGAAGACAAACTGGCTCATTTGCGCAGCCTCCAGGAGGCCGGAGAACGGGTGCTGATGGTGGGCGACGGCATCAATGACGTGCCGGTGCTGTCCGGCGCCGATGGGTCCGTGGCCATGCTGTCCGCCGCCGACCTGGCCCAGTCCAGGGCGGACGCCATTCTGTTGCGCGGCGATCTCCGGGTATTACCCCGGGCGTTGCTGCTGGCGCGCCGCTGCCGGCACATAATCCGTCAGAATCTGCTGTGGGCCCTGGGTTACAATGCACTGGCGCTGCCACTGGCGGCCTGCGGGCTGGTCCCGCCCTGGGTGGCGGCATTGGGCATGTCGGCCAGTTCGCTGATCGTGGTGTTGAATTCACTGCGCCTGTCGCGCTGGCAGCCGGCGGGGGAATCCCGCCCATCCACAACCAATGTAACCGGTGCGGCCCTGGCCGGACCGGGAGATCACTGAATGAGCAGTCTGTATTTCCTGATCCCCATCGCCATCCTATTCGTCGCCATCGCGGTGAAAGTTTTTTTCTGGGCCGTCAACAGCGGTCAGTACGACGACCTGGAAACCGAAGGGCGGCGTATCCTGTTCGACGATGAACGGGAGGGAACAGGGTTACAGGGCGACGGTGAGGCGCCGGCGAAGCCGGAGCAGCACCCGTGACCGACTGGGGTTTCATCGCCGCGGCTCTGGCAGTTGGATTTCTCGGCAGCGGCCACTGTATCGGTATGTGCGGCGGTATCGCCGGTGCTCTGGGCATGGCCTCCGACAGCGGTAAAACTGAATGGCAGCAGCTGCTGTCCTACTCCGCCGGGCGCCTGGGCAGCTATACATTGATGGGCGCGATCGTCGGCGCCCTGGGCGCGGCACTGGTGCCGGCGCTGGGCCCGCTGCGTGTGATTGCCGGGGTCATGCTGGTGGCCATGGCACTGTACATCGCCGGCTGGTGGCGTGGGCTGGTGTGGCTGGAGCGCGGCGGCGCTTATTTGTGGCGATATCTGCAACCTCTGTCAGCGCGGCTGCTGCCGGTGCGCTCTTCTTCCCAGGCGCTGGCCCTGGGGGCTGTGTGGGGCTGGCTGCCCTGCGGTCTGGTCTACAGCGCGCTGACTTTCGCCCTGGCCCAGGGTGGCGGCGTGTCGGCGGCACTGGCGATGCTGGCCTTCGGGCTGGGTACTGTGCCCGCAATGCTGGCGACCGGGGCGGCGGCTTCCAGTGTGCGCGGGCTGGTACAGAAAACCGGGGTGCGGCTGCTGTTCGCCGGTGCCATTCTGCTGTTCGGCCTCTGGACCATCTGGGGCGGGCTCGGCCACGGAAACCACGGTGCTCACGGCCCGCACAGCGCACCGCAAAGCGGCCAGTCGGAGCACTCACACCACCACTGACCGAGACCGCCGCTTACAGGTCGATGCGCAGGGACAGATCTATGGCTCTCAGGTGTTTGGTCAGGCTGCCGCAGGACACAGAGTCCACCTCCAGCTGCGCCAGCTGCCTTAGCCGCTCGCTGTCGACGCTGCCGGAAATTTCGATCTGCGCTTTTCCCCGTGCCAGTTCCAGTGCGGTTTTGGTGTCTGCGTCACTGAACTCATCCAGCATGATCACATCCGCCCCTGCCGCCAGCGCCTGGCGCAGTTCGTCCAGACTCTCCACCTCTACTTCCACCAGCGCGTCCGCCTTGATAGCGTGGGCCTGGGACACTGCGCTGGCGATACCGCCGGCGGCGGCGATGTGGTTTTCCTTGATCAGAAAGGCGTCGTAGAGCCCGAACCTGTGGTTGTTGCAGCCACCGCACAGAACCGCATATTTCTGTGCGCTGCGCAGACCGGGAATGGTCTTGCGGGTATCCAGCACGCGGATCTGGTTGTTCCCGGCACAGGCCGCATAGTGGGCAGCGACAGTGGCGGTGCCGGACAGAGTCTGCAGGAAGTTCAGCGCGGTGCGCTCGCCGGTCAGGATAGAGCGCGCCTTGCCTTCCAACTCCAGCAGCACTGCACCGGCGTCAACTCTGTCGCCGTCGTCAAAGCGCCAGGTCAGCCGCAGGTCCGGATCCAGCTGCCGGAACACTTCGTCCACCCAGGCGCGCCCGCAAAGGGTGCACGCCTCCCGGGTAACGATCCGCGCCCGGGCCCGCCGGTCCGCCGGGATCAGTTGTGCGGAGATATCGCCCGTACCCACATCTTCCGCCAGTGCGGTGCTCACCGAACGGTTCAGATCGTGGATCAGGTTGGGAATCACAGAGTCTCGGGGGTGCATGACAAAATCTCAAAACGACGCGGCGCAAGTTTACCAAAAAGGGTGCGCTCCAGCAGATTGTTGAAAAGCCTTCCCTGGCTTTCCCCAACCCGGGTTTGCGGCGCATGTACGCAAACCCTCCACGACAAATCAAACAGTTACACGCTTGACTTGCGACCCGAACACCCCTGTTAGGGCCTATCCATGCCCCGCCCACGGAGGCGCATTGTTATTTGCTGTAGCAGGTCTGCCAAAGATTGGCCGGGCGGCTGTGACCACGATCACAAAGTCGCGATTTGCACTTGCCAGGGCCAGAGGTTGAGGAGGTAGAATCAAGGCGCCGAAATTTGTCTCGTGGCTCCTGTACCCTGTCGTAAACCGCAAATTTCCCGAATTGTGGTGCAGGGAGCCGCTAGCTGTCCCTTGGGTGGACGCATCCGCTGATGGCCGGAAAAAATGGCTGTCAGCCGGGTGTCCGGCCGGGTATAGAGGGCGCCAACAGGGTGTCCGCCAGTTACGCAGAGGAAGATGTGGATAAAAAACAGCACGGCAAGGTGGTCTCCCTGCGGCATAGAGGTAACAGTGCCCCGGATATTTCTTTAGCAGCCGAAACAGTATTGTCTCCGGCGGTGACTGCACTGCGGGACTACGCCACCGAGCAGCTGCGCGAGCGGGTCAAGCAGGTGTTCGCCAAGGTGGATGATTCGCTGTTCGCCATGGCGGAGCGCGCGCACCGGCAGGAGGAACAGGACGGTTTGTTTCACGCCCTGCGACTGTTGCGGGTCGAGCGCGGGCGGGTCGTGGACTGCCTTGTGGGCAATATTGCCGATGGCTTCCAGTCACCCGTAGAGCCTGAAGCCGGCGAAAGCGTGGGTGCGGAAAACCTGTCGCTGGTACACAACGATGATCTGGAGCAACTGGTCGCGGTCGATACCATGGTGGCCAGCGCCAAGCGCGCCTACGGCGAGCAGGTCACCGAACTGACACTGCGCCTGAATACGCTATACAGCGAAAAAATCTCCAACAAGAACAACCCTATCGGTGTGGATGCAATCTGTACCGCCTGTGTGGAGGCGGTGCGTCCGCTCAATCTGCATATCCGCGCCCGCCTCACCCTGCTGAAGAAATTTGAGCAGCATGTGGTGCAGCATCTCGACGATTTTTACCAGAGCGCTAATCAGCTGCTGGTGGGGCAGGGGGTGCTGCCTACACTGCGCCAGCAGCGGCGGGAAGCCAGGCGGCGGTCCCAGCCGACGACCCCCGGGCCTGGTCCCGGGATGGCCCGCGCTGGGGGGCAGATGACACCGGGGGGGCAGGCGCCCGGCAGCCCCGGCCCGGAACTGGGCGCCGGCGGTGGCCACTTCGCCCCCGGACTGCTGCCCGCCACGGCGGGACTGGCGCCCATGGCACCGAGTGACCTGGTGATGCAACTCGGCGCCCTGCAGGCCCAGGCCAGTGCGCTCACTGCGCGGCCTCAGCTGCTCGATGTGAACAGTCTGCTGCAGCAGCAACTGGTGGAACAACAGCGTTCAGCGTCCCTGGCCAAGGCGGATCGGGACGTCATCAAGCTGGTGGAAATGCTGTTCTCGTTTATGCTTGACGACCGCAACCTGGCAGAGCCAGTCAAAAGTCACCTGGGGCGCCTGCAGCTTCCGCTGCTCAAAGTCGCCATCGCCGATAAATCCTTTTTCAGCAAAGGCGGCCATCCGGCACGCAAATTACTCAATGAGCTGGCGGATGCCAGTACTGGCTGGCAGGCCGGGGAACAATACGAGACGGATCCGCTGTTCTGCGAAGTGGCCAGGGTTGTGGATTCGGTGGTGAATGAATTCGAGGAGGACATCTCCATTTTCGACCAGCTGCTGCAGCAACTGCGCAGCTTCACCGCGAGGGAGAAAAAGCGCGCGGCAATGCTGGAACAGCGCATTGTGGATGAAGCGGATGGTCGAGCCAAAACCCAGGCTGCGCGGGCCCGTGTGGCCGCGGTATTGGAGGCCTTGTCCGCCGAGCGTGAATTGCCCGGTGTCGTTTCCGACTGGTTGGAAAAGGTGTGGAATCACGCCCTGTTTCTGATCTGTGTCAAAGAGGGCAGCGACAGCGAAGCCTGGGCAAAGGGTGTGAGGACAGCGCGCGACCTGATCTGGAGCGTCGAGGCCCCCATGCCGGAAAATCAGCAGCAGCTGCAACAATTGCTGCCGTCCCTGCAGCAGCGGCTGCGGGATACGCTGGAAATGGTGTCCGTAAGCCCCTTCGTGGCGCGGCGGCTGTTTGGCGGGCTGAAAGACATCTATCGCGAACAGTTCGCCCTGGCGCAGCGCATTCTTACCGAGCGCGAACAGGCCGCACAGGCACAAGAGACCCCACTCGAAGAGACTCCCGCTATGGAGGCCGCCGGAACAGTGGAAGTCAGCGGCAGCGAGGCGGAAGCGCCCCTGCCGGAAGTGGAGGAATTACAGGAGGTCGCTGCGGCGGCGGAAGTGGTCGCCGAGCCGTCTGCCGCGGAAGAGGTGGCGATTTCTGAGGAGGATCCCCACTGGCAACAGACGTTCCGCCTGTCCCAGGGCAACTGGTTTGAGTTCAAACGCTCCGACAGTGAACAGTTTCGCTGTCGCCTGGCTGCGGTAATCCGGGATATCGACCAGTTTATTTTCGTCAATCGCAACGGCGCCAAGGTGGCGGAGTTTTCACGCCGGGAACTGGCGCTGGCATTGCGCAGCATGGAGTTGATGCCGCTGGATGACGGCATGCTGTTTGAGCGGGCACTGCAGTCGGTTATCAACGATGTCCGTCGGGGCACCAGGAGTCATACCTAGGGCCTGTTGGCACTAACTGAGATAGCCCTGCTGCCATTGGTTTTGTGGCCTGCAAGGCAGGAATTGCGCTGTGTGGTGGGTCCACATAAGCAATTTCTAACGCCGCAGGGCGCGAAACCAGCGTCAGCCCTTCGGGTTGTGCCGGAAAAGGCGCCACTCTTCGTTGCTCGTCGCTCATTTGGAACAACCAAACCGCGCTCCTCTTGCCTCGATTGGCACCTTTTCTGTCACAACAGGGCCAACTCAGTTAGTGTCAACAGGCCCTAGGGTCTGTCGACATTAGTGTGCCGCAGCAAGCTGCGGGAGAGATGAGGGATTGTGGCCCCTCGTCATCGGCATGCAGGTGCTGGTGACAAACCACCTTATGCGGCGACGGCCAAAAGCCGTGGTCGTGAGCGATAAGGAAAAGGCGCCGCAAAAGGCGT